>OMJJ01000172.1 GCA_900299305.1 bacterium
CCGCGCTCTAGTGCTGGTGGTCGCTCTCGTCGTGGTCATGGTCGTGCAGGAAGTGCTGACCGCCACGATGTGCGAAATTCTGGTAGTGCTGTGCCAGTAGGTCTACTCCAAAATCGCCCTTGAAGTCGCGCCAAACCGAGTGAACGTGGTTGTTGTTGTTCTGGGTGTTGTCGTACTCAATAAGGAAGGTGCTACCCTGTACTCGGTAGTAGTTGCCCGTCCCCTTCTCGGTTCCGCCCATCCACGCAAACACGATTTTGTCCAGTCCCGCTTTTCGCACCGCCTCTAGCCTCTGCTGGGCAATAGTGGGGTTCTGCACGATAGCATACTCCCGAATCAATGTAAGCAAGATACCCTGTTGCTCTTTGGTCATAGAGTTGTAGGGTAGCCCCGTATGCTCTAGGATGTCTACTTGTCGCTTTGCTTCGGTAATTACATCGGGGGGAGCCTTCTCGTTGATAATCGCGGTCTTGCGCTGTTCGTCGGTAAGGGCATGGATAAGGCCGTAACCTAAGTCCTCTTCCCGTGCCAACACCCTTCGACCCTTGAGCGCACCAGAGCGCACCTCACCGGGGTTCGTTCCCAAAAACTGCGGGCTACTCGCAATCACTTTGCCGTTTAGCACCGTCCAGTTTAGCGAAAGGTGATGCCCCTCATAACGCCAGCCCCAAGAGCCTTTCTCGCTAGGCTGACCGAATATCGTAACGAAATACATATCGGGGTCACGCACCGGTCCCGACCCCTTCTCTATCTCCTTGAGAACGTTTTCCAGTTCCCGAATCTGGTTTACTTTCTCTAGTCCGCGCACACTCAAGCCAGTACGAAGCAGTTCGGTAGCGGCTTTTTGTTGGGCTTCGTTCAACTCTTTCATGGGGATGCCGTTACGTTTGATAGGCACATAGTGCCAGTTCAACCGCTCATCCGAGTTGAAGGCATACTGTGCCTTCTGTTTTTGCGGCGCGTCGAGGGTATCGAGGAAGCGATTCGCAACTTGAAACATCTTTGCCTCCCGTGCAGGGGTGTAAATTTTGGGGGAATGCGGTAGACTAACCAGAGTTAGCCCCATCAAACAAGCCATACAGCGTATCATAACCGTCTCCTTCGTAGTTCAAATAGTTCTCTATAGAGCCTTAGATTCGTGGCGGAGAGGACGAAATCCTGTCTCTTGTGGCTGGAAATTAAATATACACCGAAGGTGTCCGAATGCAGGACTTTCGCTTCTTACGTATGATATTGTGAAAGATTTGATACTTGGTACCCATAAAACCAAAAGGTGTGAGAATGTAGGACATATGTTGGTTGTCGATTTCATGTATTAAATCGCGCACTGTTGAACCATTATCTCTATGAAGCAAATAGCAGACATAGGTATCTTGTGCCTTTAATGCGAAAAGATGTTCTCGCATAATACGAAGTGCCTTCCACTCCTCTACGTTAGGGGCAACCATGATAACATCCGGTTTTTCAGTGGAGATATGTTTTTCAAGGGCTGAGGTATCTTCCAAAATCGTTACATCACATCCCAATTCCGTAAATATCTGGTTTAAAACTCCTATGTAATCAGATGAGACTAATATGGCTACCTTTACTATTGGTTGTGGTTGCATTTAAAAATCCCTTTGTTGGGCAGAACTTAACATTGCAGTATGGGAACTCATATGAGTTCCCATACTGTTTGGTTGGTTTGGTTGTTTCTCTAGTCAATGGGCTTTGGAAAAACAGAACATTTGCTTTCCCAGTCCGGTCCCCAAACGCGAGGATAATATTCGCCAACCGGCAGAGAGAGTGAGTTTCAGTGTCTTTGCACCCTCTATTACAAAGGTACGGACTACACGCTTCCCTACACTTTGGTTCGATTTTAGGCGAGATTTCTCCTGCCCTACTTGCTCTCCATCACGAGAGGAAACGTAGTCCCCTGCTTTCACTTGCTCGACAGCCTTACGGCTTGCCCAAATGTTTCTTCGATAATCCCTCTAAAAAGAATGCTACTTCCTGTTTGTGAAATGGATAGGTGATACATGCCATGATGTACCCCTTAAACAGTTTGAAGTAGGCAGGTATCATAGGGTTTTTAGGTGTCATCAAGAGTATTATCATATGAGACATTATGGGCTGGTGTAACAATTCTATAACCAGTTGGAGTGTATCGCTGTCGTTTTCAGGATCAAAGACGAGAATATCTGGCGTTTCAGCGAATAGTGCACTTTTGAGTTCTTGAGAGTTTTGCAATATAGTAACGTTGAAGCCTAGCCTTTCAGCTACTTCTTGGATCATTTGGTTTTCTCTTTTAAGCGTAGATACAATAAATAATTTATGGATGGCACTCATAAATGGCTCCTTTATATGGTCGTACAGCCTTCCCCATTTCAACTTCAAACAGGGAAGGCTGTACGATAATACTACTCCGCAGGTCCGTAGTAATGTTTATTGGCTATATCCCAGAACCTATCAAGATAATCGTTAACAGGCATCGGCTCAGGAGTCAAAATGGCGTATGCACTAGTCCATTGTGCTCAACAACCTCGTGCATACGCCATGGAGGATTATATCGCCCAACTCCTGAGATGGCAGGTTCATTTGGCATAATTTCGGTACCATCCCAAGTACTTATCTTCATTCTTTGGGCACCTTCTCCCAGTCTCTCCATATTTTGATTAGCCAGTTCGATGCAATCGGGTAGCCCCCCTTCCGGTACACAGGAGTTATGCACCCAGCCTTGCGTTCTGCCCCAGAAGCAGGCGTATCTTCCTTCTACTTCAAAGTTTCATTGGGATTTTGCAGGAGTCCTTGAATACACTAGGAGGCATCATCACTCCAGACCAGTCTAAACGTAATCCCCTTAACCTTGTACTTATTAACACAAGACTTAAAATCCTCTTCCGGGTCTGTGGAAACCTGAACGGTAAATACCTGCGTTTCACACGTCTCAGGAATTTTGAACACAGGGATTTCGACATTCGGGAGGCGATGCTTCCAGAAAACAAACTTCTCATATCCGATGATTTGGTCTCCCTTGAGGATAGGCAGAGACTCCTTTTTGTTCAGACAATTCACGCGAACTAATAACATTCCAGACAGAATAGAGTTCTGACAATCATTGAAACGAAAACGTACGCTAAGGTTTTTCGGCTGTTCGTGACGTTGTAAATGAAGGAGTCCGTTGGCGGGGAAGGCTGACTACACCTCTAGCAAAGTGTGTATTTTTCTGTAATGCAGTCAATGATGCTTTGGTTTTCCGTTATAATTTCGTAGCACAATGCGTCGATGCGAATTTCAATGTCGACATTGGGAGAGTGGAAGGTTTCTTGTCCGTGCCACAAAAAGATGTGGGGCGGAGGCGGTAACTGTATAGGCATATTTGCATCTATAACACGCATAAATAGACCATTCTCAATTTGGTGTATCGTGCCGACTGTTTCCATAAAAGTTTCCCCGTGAACAAGGATCCCATTGGAAGCTATCTGTGTGCCCCAACCGTAAATATGTTCTAGTTTTTCCGAATGTATATATGGATTGTACTCATCAACTTCGGCAATATACCAGTTTCGGGTGAGAACGTGGTTGTAATCGCAACTTGAGAAGTCACGAAGCAAATCTATCAGTTCAAATTCGCAGGAAGCGGCTCTTCTTCTACAATACCTGTATTCAGGGCGAAGTATCATGCTTACTCCTTGTTAGGTGTCTAAGTAAATATGTAGACACCTAAAAAATGAAATCAGTAGGAACTCTCAATGATATTGGGTTAAACTGTACAGTAAAGGTTCCTGTCTAACAGATTTGGTTTAGATTTTGGCGATTTGTACGGCTTCGCTTTTGAACTCTTCTCTTCAGGGTGTACATTTCCTTACTTGGTAGATAGTCTACCCACAAGGCAAGATATTCGTTAACTCAATGTACGTAGATTAGGCTGAACTCCACAATTTTCAACCCGTAAGAACCGCTCTATCCACTTAGGGGAAGCGTTGGGGTAGAATCTTTTACACTAAACAAGAACAAAGGTCACTACTACCCATGAAGCGATGCACCGCTCTGCTCTGCCTTGCCTGTTTGCTACTCGGAACCCGCCCTGTAGTTGCAGAAACCCCTATCGAAGTCACCACACTACTCCAAAAGGCAGATGCTCTCCTTGCCAACCTCAACCCGACTACGCTTGCCCCGTTTACAGAGGGCGATAGCCAAGCCAAGTTCCACTGGATGCAGTACACCCGCTCCAAAGACTGGCACGCCGCGCCCCTGCTTCTACCCGCAACGGAAGGGCAAAACGCACAGGAGTTCGCCGTATTCCATCGCTTCAACTCGTGCGAGTCGGCAGGAGACCACCTGCACCGCCTAGTACGAAGCGAAGGTAAGGTACTTATTGGGGAAGAGATACCCGAAACCGAGACCTTTGGCTATCGAATCACGCATCACAAAATGGGGCTTACCCCCAACATGACCACCAAAAGCGTACAGTTCACAGACCGCTTCACCCTAGAGAAGAGTGCAGAACCCACCTCCCCGCTCGTCTTCACGCGCCTACTTGCAGACTACAAAATTACCGCGTTTACCGACCTCAATGGCAAAAACATTCCTTATTGGCGTACCGCAAGCCTACTTATCTTCCCCGCCCCCAAAGCCGAGAAGTCGGAACTCAAGTTGGTGTATAGCGGTAGCGTGAACCACGACGGGAGCGACTACATCCTTGAAAACGAGATGACCCTCAACTCCTACTGGTATCCCGTTATCTCGCGGTTGCCCTCTACTCTGCGCCTCACCGCCACCGCCCCAAAAGGCTACACCGCTCTTACGCATGGCGAGATTGTAGAGAACAAAACGAACCCCGACGGAACTACCACCCTCACCTTCGAGAACAAAATTCCCATCTGCTACTTCACCTTTGATATGGGAAAATACCACATCACCCACATCAAAAAGGATGGAATAGACCTCTACGCCTACCTCATGGGCAACCACACCGCCGACAAAGTACAAGGCTACCTAGAGACCGCAAGCCGTTGCCTACAGTGGTTTGGCAAGCACTTCGCGCCCTATCCCTACACACGCTACACCCTCGTCGAGACACTGGGGCGGTTCGGGGGCGCGTTAGAAGGCTACTCCTTTGCTACCTTCCAACGAGGTGCGCTCGGTGCAACGGTTCACGAGATTTCGCATACATGGTGGGGGGGTATTGTGCCATGTACCTACCTCTACGCCATGTGGAACGAGTCGTTTGCGAACTACTCCGACGACCTTTTTGAACGCCAACAACAGAAGCCCACTCCCCCTTCCGAAGACCAACTGCTTGCCATGCGAAAACAGTTCGCAAAGAGTTATTCCACGCTTCCCGTCGCCTCTCCCGGCAATACTGAAAACGGCGCAAGCAATGCGGTAGGCTACGGAAAAGGCTCTCAGGTTATGCGCGTTTTGGAGGAGGAGATAGGGCAAGAGGCGATTCTAAAAGTGTGTCAGGGGCTAATACAGAACCACAAACCGGGTAGCGCGGCAGAGTGGGCAGATGTAGAGGCAAGCGTAAACCGCGTGACAGGGAAAGACTATCGCTGGTTCTTTGAGCAGTGGCTAGAACGGGTAGGGGTTCCCCAACTGCGCTTTGCAGACGTGAAAACGGAGAAAAAAGAGGGAAAAATCGTAGTGAGCGGGGCGATACTACAGACGGGCAAGCCCTACCAAATCACTGTACCCTTGCTACTCTACTTCACAAATACCACCCAACAAGAGAAGGTTGCTGTACAAGGAGAGCGCACTGAGTTCCGCTTTGAGGTGAAGGCGGAGCCAAAGCAGTTGCGCCTCGACCCCAACGGAACCCACCTACTAGGTGCACCCGACACCGCAACCGAAGACCCCTGCGTATTTCGCTTTGCAGGTGGAAAGCGGCAGGAGATTTAGAGACGACTATGGTTATCGTAAAAAAGTTTACTTTCGAGGCGGCGCACTACCTCCCCAACGTCCCCGAAGGACACAAGTGCAAGCGGCTACACGGGCACTCTTTCCACATCGAGGTACACGTAGAGGGAGACGTAGACCCCATACTAGGCTGGGTCATGGACTTGGGAGAGATAAAGCAGAGATTTCAGCCTCTCTATGACCGCCTCGACCACTACTACCTTAACGATATAGAGGGCTTAGAGAACCCCACCAGTGAGAACCTTGCACGTTGGATATGGGCGCAACTCAAGCCCATACTCCCCCAACTCTCCCAAATTACGGTACACGAAACCTGTACCTCAGAGGTCATCTATCGCGGAGACTGATTTTCTACTCCCGTAATTCGGGTATAGTCTATTTGAGTAGTACGGGAAAGGAGTGTAGCGTAAATGGAAACTTTAGAGCAGTTCGCCCCAACTATCAAACGTTGGACAGTAGAGGAGTGCGAGAATTTAAGCCGCTTGGGAGCCTTAACAGGACGCTATGAACTCATCGAAGGGATGATAAACGATAGAATGGGAAGCGGTGGAAAGCACTCCAAACTGATTCATGCCCTGATGATTGCGCTCTTGAACCTGTTTGGGGCAGAGAGGGTCAACATTCAAACTCCGATACGCATTCTGGGCGAAGAGGGACGCTTTAACCAACCCGAACCCGATGCCTTTGTAACACAACAAGAGTACACAGAGTACGACGAAAACCCACTTGCCCAAGAGATACTACTAATAGCAGAGGTATCCGATAGTAGCCTACCTTATGATAGGAGTACCAAAGCGAACCTCTACGCCCGTGTAGGTATCCCAGAGTACTGGATTGTAGACGCAGAGGGAGAGCGGCTCATTGTTCACCGCGAACCTACCCCGGAAGGATACGCGGCTGTTACCACGCTACAAGCAGAGGATACCTTAGCCCCGCTGGCTCGCCCCGATGCCCGTTTGAAGGTAGCGGCTCTCTTTCCAATCTCTCTTAGTGGGGGAGTTACCAAACCATGAAACAGTCTAACCCCCATCTGCCTCTCACTACCTCCCGCCGCGATTTTCTGTTTCAGGCGGGGGCGGGTTTTGGTGGGCTTGCACTCGCCTCACTGCTTGCCGAAGAGGCAGAGGCACAAGTCCCTACCACCCCAAAACGCAAACCCGCAAAAGCGGTTATATACCTCTATATGGTGGGTGCGCCTAGCCAGATGGAGACCTTCGACCCCAAACCGGAACTAGAACGCTTGCAGGGGCAACCCATGCCCAAGAGTTTTGGTGCGGAGATAAAGAGCCAGTTCCTTACGGCGGGTAC
>OMJJ01000173.1 GCA_900299305.1 bacterium
AGCCGCCGGTAACGCGCCGCCCCCCAAAAGTAAACCCCGCTCGTTCGGGAACCTACTTTAACCGCGCCGAGTTCTACCGCAAAGCGGGTAGGCTTCAACTCGCCCTAACCAAGTACCTCATGGCGGTAGAAGCCACCCCAGAGAACGCGCACTACCACTATCGGCTAGGAGAGTGCTACGCGGCGTTAGGACTAGAGGGGTATGCGGTGCGCGAACTAAAAGTCGCCCGAAACCTCAACCCGCAAAATCAGTTCTACCACTTCTGGCTAGGCGACTACTACAATCGGCTAGGGCGCATTAACGACGCGATAGACGCACTCCAACACGCGGTCTTCCTTGCTCCTGAAGATGCCTACTACAGTATGCGTTTGGGAGTGATGTGCCTTCAAGCGAACCGCCTTCAGGACGCTTCGGAGGCTCTGCGCCATGCCGTTACTCTGCGCCCCGATAACGCCTCCTACCATTCGCTTTTGGGCGACATCTATCTAAGGCTAGGCTACGAGCGGCAAGCACTACAGCACTACCGAAGCGCAGGAACCCTCTCCGCTTACGACAACGCCTTTGTAGAGCGGGTGCGCCGTATGACCGCAATAGACCCCTTTATGGAGCCAATAGAGAAATGACCTTACCCTACCCACTGGGCAGTAACCAACTTGATGTGTGAAGGGGGGGATCCCTACTGTATTTTGTTTACAAGGAGAACACGTACCAATATGAGATTTTTACGAACTACTCTCTGCCTTGCCGCTCTGCTCATCAGTTTGGGAGTAACAAGCCAAGCACAGCGCGTCAATGTTCCTTCGTGGGTACTGGGTCCCGCCCTGAAATCACCGGAGGTACACCCCGACAAGCGTGTCACATTCCGCATCAGTGCGCCCAACGCCAAAGAGGTGATGGTCAACAGCCCTGCATTTGGAAGCAAAAAACTGACTAAGAACGACAAAGGGGTATGGGAGTACACCAGCGACCCACTAGAGCCAGATTACTACACCTACAACCTCGTACTAGACGGAACCTCGATAATCGACCCTGCCAACACCGAGACCAAATCCAGCCTCCTCAGTAGTGGGGAGAGTGTGGTACACGTGCCCGGCTCCTTGTCCCTCAGTTGGGAACTCAACGCCGTGCCGCATGGAACCATACATCATCACTTTTACAGGTCTGGGATTATCGGTGACGAGCGCGACTACTATGTGTACACGCCGCCCGGCTACCAGGCAAACCGTGCCGCAAAGTACCCCGTTCTCTACCTACTACATGGGCTTACAGACGATGCAAGCGCATGGGCAACCCACGGGCGCGAAGGCATTATCCTAGACAACCTTATCGCACAAGGCAAGGCGCAACCCATGATTATTGTGAACACCCTCGGCTATGGAATGCCCGACCCCGGTCATAACTTGGGTATGCTATTCGACCCTCCCGTCCGCGATGCAACCCTCGACAAGTTTGTGGGTTCCGTACTAAATGAGGTTATCCCCGCCGTAGAGCAGGGCTATCGCGCCCGAACCGACAGAAACTCCCGTGCCGTTGCGGGGCTATCTATGGGCGGAGCGCAGTCCCTCCTCATCGGCTTAAACCACCTCGACAAGTTCGCATGGATAGGCTCGTTTAGCGGGGCGTTTATTATGCTCGGACAGGAAAGCAAGGTGTTCCCCAAAGTCTCCGAAAAGTCTAACGAACAGATTCGCTCGCTCTGGATTGCTTGCGGAACCGAAGACTTTCTTATTGGGTCGAACCGCGTTACCAAAAACTGGCTCAAATCTAAGGGGGTCAAAGTCACCTCCATAGAGACACCCGGAGCGCATACATGGATGGTGTGGCGGCGCAACCTAACCGAGTTTGCCGCCCTGCTCTTCCAACCCAAGACCCCTTAGAAAAAAGACAAAAGCCATGCCTATTCCATTCCCTGTTGTTCCGGAGATGTGTGTACGCCTCAAAAAGAAGCACCCCTGCGGAGGGGATGCGTGGCAAATCACGAGAACAGGAGCTGATATAGGCATGGAGTGCCTTACGTGTGGGCGGCGTGTGTTTTTAGACCGCGAAGAGTTTGAAAAGCGTGTCAAAGAGGTACTGCCGCCCGCCCCCAAGGAGATACCGAATGTTGGTAACAACGAATCTTAAACCTAAACTGCTCACTATCTCTATTCTATTTTGTATCACTCTCACCGCCTGCCAACACCCTCTCACCGCGCTACCGCAACCCGCCCCCGCCTCTCCCTTTACCGTCTCTGTAGAAGTAGACACCTCCCGCCTACAAGCCGTAGACCCCGAAGAGGTGCGCGACATCCTCAAAGGCACAAAGGTGGATATGGTAGCACTCTCCCCTCATTTCAATAGCACAGCCTCCCGCCCGGACTGGTACGAATGGGGGCGTTTTAGTAATCGTGTTAGCCCTACCTCTCTCAAAATAGACCCTACACTGCCCCCCGATAGCATCAAAGCATATGCACCCCGCTCCCTGGATGGAACCACCCTACTGCTTATCAACACAACCGAGCGTCCCGCAAAAGTCTCTCTTCGCCTAAAGACAGGGGCAGGGTTCTACCGTATGGAACACCTCTCCTTCACACAGCCACCGCCGAACCCAGACACAAAAGAGGCTGTAGCCCCCCAAGCCTCACTACTAGCCCTAGCAGGAGTCGAGTTACCACAAACAGGAACTATTTCGCGTACCCTTACCCTAGAGGCAGGGCAGGTCTCTCTGGTTCGCTACACCGAAATTGGAAGTCTTACCCGTCGTGCCTACCAAACTGCACTAAGCCACACTGCAAAACTCGCCTATCGTAACGCTTCCGCCGCCAACCGCCTCCGCGCCATACTCAAAGAGGGTGAACCCTATCTTATCGCCGTTTCACCCACCCGAACTACAAAGCGGTTCGCCAGTTTCCAACGGCTTCTACTCTCCTATAGTGAAGCACAGTCACGAATACGTAACTATATGCAACAGAATCGCGTCCAACAAGAGGACGGAAAACCGATAAGCGATGCTCTCCAGCAGTTCGAGAGTGGCTTGGGCGAGATTGGGGGCATCTCGGCAGGGCTGAATGCCTACCTACGGGTTACTAAGGGAACTGACGACCCCACTATGCCCAATATGCACGCCTACACCGCGATAGTCACCCTCGCCTCTGGAGGCACAAAAGGGGTGCAAAACGTAACGCTAGATATAGACCGTAAAACGCTACCCTCTGGGGTTCTCTGTGTACCCAGCGAACCTGAAACCTTTGCGGCTCTTGCGCCCGGTCAAACCGTCCGTACCACATTTCACCTGCGGGTACCTATGGGGCAAGAGTTCTCGTCCAGAATGTGTGTAGGAGATGTTTCTTATCGGTTTTCTGGTATCCTACTCTCGCTCTTTCCACAAAGTTGGTAGCATTTCGCCGATTTTTGGGCATTTTGCAGGTAATCTAAAAAGAGGTGGCGAAGAGATACTCTCATTCGTAACGCTCACTACCTATTTTGTTTGCTATAGAGGTAAAAAAACAATGAGGCAACATGGTTTAGGTTTTCATTTGAGGGCTTTCGGAACACTCTGCTCCCTGCTACTTATGGGATGTTTTTTGCTTACGGCAGGGCAAGCACACGCCGCTATTCAGATAGTATTGGAGAAGAACGAGGGCGATAAAATTAGCGATGTCACGGTGCTACTCGCCAAAGTTATCAGCAACGAGGGAATAGACAAAGTAGAGTTCCGTGTGGATGACGAGTTACGCTATACCGACACCAGTGTCCCCTACGAGTTCACTTGGGACACCATCAAAGACCCCGAAGGGGCGCATACCTTCTCTGTTACTGCCTACGATGCCAATAATGTTAGTAAGCGTGTTAATATCAAACTGATTATCGACAACGGAATCGCGAATGGAGTCGCCGAAGTCGCCGCCAAAGCAAAAGAGGCACTCCAAGAAAAAGATACCGAAACCGCCATAAAGTACTGCCGCCGCGCCCTAAAAGGCGACCCCAACAACATCGAAGTTGCCCGTATTTTGGGAACCGTGTATGCCGGCAAAAAAGACTGGACAAAAGCGGTAGCGGCACTAGAGAAGATTCAGAACATAGAGACCAGTTTTCCCGCTATGCGCGATATGGCGTACTACCGTATGCAACGCGCCCTACTTCCCGACAACGCCGCCAACCTCTTTAGCGACATCTCTATAGTGGACGAACTACGCCACAAAATCCATGAGCAAAACCTAAAGGACATCATCCAAAAATCAGGCTCCGACACTCTCGCCATAGGGGATGCCTACTTCCACTCCGGTCACTATGACGAGGCACTCAAAGAGTACGTCAAGGTAGGAGACAGCGAAACCTCAACGAATCCCGCTCTTGCACGTCTTGCACTCGCCTACATTACAACTGGCGATAACGATCGCGCACTGCGAATACTGCGTCCCCGTATGCGCTCTAAAAAGGACGACTCACAGATCCGCGCCGTCTATGCTCTCATGCTGATTCGTACCCGTCAGTTCGAGGAGGCAAAGACCCTACTCGCTCGTGACCTCACCGACCAGTATCCTCCAGCCCTTGCGTTGGCGGCAGTTGCCTCCGCCGCGCTTGGCAAGAAAAAAGAGGCAGTTGCGTTTGCGAACGATGCCATTAGCCTCGCCCCAAATTCAGTCGAGTCGCACTACGCCCTCGCTATAGCCGCCACCGACATCAAAGTCTCGGAGCAAGCGATGGCGCAAGCCCTCTCCATGAACACCTTCCACTGGGGCCCCTACCTCAACTTCGCCAGCCGTATTCTGGTGTCACGCCGTACAGACCGCTTCGAGATGGCTCTAAACCTAACCGACCTCGTACTGAAAAACGACCCCAAAAACCTACACGCAAAACAACTTCAAGCCCTCATCTACCTACACCAAAAGAAGGTAGGAGACGCAGAGGTACTGATTCGCACCTTGCTCATGGTAGAACCCACCGCCCCCGACATCCTCATGACCGTCTGCGTCTACTACGACACAAAGGGCGATGGAACCCGCGCCTCGCAAGCACTGGACAACGTGCGTAAAGCCGACCCGCTCCACTTCGACTCTATCGCACCGCCTCCACCCATAAAACACGCCGACTACCTCAACCGTACTTGGCTAGGACGCACAGGTTTCTTCCTCAATCCCGGAACTCTGTTCCCAACGAAGAACTAGCCCCCTACCTCAAAGAAAGAGGCATACCATGCTCTCACGAAGAGAGTTCGGACAACTCGCGCTTGTAAGTCTACCGCTAGGCTTACCCTTAGACACCATCAACTCCAAAATACACGGGGTTCGGCTCGGCATACAGTCCTACAGTTTCCGAGATAAGCCCCTTGACGACGCAATCAAAGCGATAGCGGAGGTTGGCATAGGAGAGTGTGAACTGTTCTCTTATCATATTGAGCCGCCTCCCACCTTTCTG
>OMJJ01000174.1 GCA_900299305.1 bacterium
GCGGAACGTTCCCCGTCTCTTTACGGTGGGAGCAACCGCAACGGGGATAGTTGCCTCCTGCTTGGCGGCTTGTTGGCGGCGGATTTCGGCATACACCTCTTGAGGGCTAACCGACAAGCCCAACTGGTCGATAGCCTCTCCAATCGCAATGGTGTCTTGCCCCACCCCATCCCGTTGCGACTCGATAGCGGCGACGGCTTGTGCCAACTCTTGCGGCGTTACGCGCAGGTTCGCGATAGGGCTTACATAGCCTAATGGTTGTTCCTCTTTTTGTTGTAGCATCCCCGAACTCCCCTCCCCAAAAATCTATCAAAACTTACCCCAACAGACGAAGCAACCCGAAGGCAAGTTTCACTTTTCTCCGCCAATCGCTACGCCCATCCAGTAACTTTTGGTCTGCAAGTACTTTTTTGCCACTTCGCGAACCTGTTCGGCGGTGGTGGCTTCCACGTGCCGCAGATACTCTTGGGGTTCATTAAGGGGAAGCCCATACACGCCAATCATGGCGAGTTCACCAGACTGCGAAGCGAACGTCTGCCGCCCAATGGTGTACTCCCCCAGTATAGAGGCTTTTGCCGAAGCCAACTCCTCCGCGCTTACCAAGTCGGTACACAGTTTTTCACACTCGTTTAGGAGGAGGTCACGTGCTTTTTCCGCGTTTTCGGGGGCGGTAGAGGTATAGGTCACGATATTACCCGCATCGAGGCGAGAGCGGTGGAAACAGGAGACATGGTAGGCGAGAGCGTTATCCCCGCGCACTGTACGAAAGAACCTGCCCCCCATGCCCGAAGCGATTTCGGTAAGCACGTCGATAGCGGGGCGGTCTGGAGAGTGATAGGGTACTCCCGGAAACGCAATGGCGGTGGCGGTCTGCTGTTTGGCGGTGTGTTGCTTTTTGGTAAAGGGCGCGGTAATCGGGATAACCGCAGGAAGAGGTCGGAAGAAGTCTTCAAACTCGTCATCTTCTGGCAGTAGTCCCTCGAAGAGTGCTTTTGCCTCTGCTTGGGAGAGGTCGCCTACAATGCCCACATAGAGATTCTCTGCGTGTATAAACCGTTGCCCCCATGCGCGTACTTCTTCGGGAGTAATGGCGGCAACCACCTCCGCAATTCCGTTCGAGGGCAAGCCGTAGGGGTGCGCGTCTCCATAGCAAGCCGCATTCACCAAATCCATAGAGAGGCTGGCGATACTGTCTTGTTGGCGGCGGATGTCGGAGGCGATAGACTGTTTTTCGCGCTCTACCTCGTCGGGGGGGAAGGTCGGTTCGGTGAGAATATCTGCTAGGTAGGAGAACCCTTCCCGTAGTACCTCCCGTTTTAGTTTAAGGCTATACCCAAAGTAGTCCATTCCCAGACTGGTTCCAATTCCAGAGCCAAGCCCCTCTATTCCGTTCGCTATCTCTTCGGCGGTGCGTCGTTTCGTTCCTTTTAGGCTCGTTTTTAGGAACAGGTTGGTGATACCCGCGTTCTCACGGGTTTCGCACCGCTTCCCACCTCGAAACAGCACATTCAGCGAGATAAAAGGCAGGTCACTACGCCGTTGATAGAGCAGTTTGCCCCCAGAGCGCAGTGGGATTTCTATAGGCGTACCCTCTGCTGTCGCGGTAGGTTGCGGCTCGGTAGAGACAGAGACGCTTCGTAAGGTGGCTTCGGTCTCTTCTGCGGTGCGTGGAGTCAGGTTCAGGCTGTTTGGCAGGTACTCTAGTAGGGAGGCGCGGTCTAGTTGTAGGTAGGTTTGAGCCACGCGCTGAATGTCTTGCGGGGTTACCGCCTCCATCTCTTGCGTAAACCTATCCGAGAGGCGATAGTCTCCCATCGCTTCGTAGGCGGCAAGGGTACGTGCCATGCCCATCGCCTCCTCTTGTCCGCTAAGGCGGCGCGTCTCAATTCGGGTTTTAATGCGCTGTAGGTCGTCCTCCGATACGAGGGTCTCTTGTACCCGCCGAATCTCCTCCCAGAGTGCCTTCTCTACCGCAAGAGGGTCTTCTAAAAGCGACTCCCCTCCCACACGAAACAGCCCCATCTGCCCAAAACCTTCATAAGAAGCCCATGCCGTGCTTGCAATCTGCAACTCCTCCTTTAGACGGCGGTAGAGCCTTGCAGAGCGTCCGTCACTGAGTACGGAACTGAGCAGGAGAAGGGGCGTAGAATCGGGGTGGAGTTCGTGGGGCGCATGAAAGGCAAAAGCGAGTAGCCTTTGGCGCGTCTCACCCTGCAACCTCTGAAACCGAAAGCCGTTTTGAGGGGTCTCTACCGGAGAGAACTCCGGGTTTGCGGGTTGGGCAGAGACCTGCCCCCAGATAGAGCGTACCCAGTCGAGGACGGTATCGGTATCGAAATCGCCTACTAAGCAGAGAATCATGTTGTTGGGGCAGTAGTAGGCTTTGGTGAAGGCAATGAGGTCTTCACGGGTAAAGGCACGGAGGGTTTCAGGGTGTCCCATGCGCCAACGGCGTAGGCGGTGCGTATCGAAGGCGAGGGTGTTCAGGCTCTCTATCAGCATGGGGCTAGGGTTGTCGCGCTTCTGTAGGCTCTCCTGCACGATAACCTCTATCTCTTTCGCCAGTTCTTCCGCATCGTAGAGGGAGTTCTGAATACTGTCGGCATGAATTTCGAGGGCGCGTTTCAGGTTTTGGCTAGGTACAACGACATAGTAAGAGGTCTCTTCGTAGTAGGTTCCCGCATTCACATAGCCTCCCAAGTCCTTGATTTCGCTCGCTATCTGCTCTTTATCGGGGCGCGTGGGGGTTCCCTTGAACATCATGTGTTCGAGGACGTGCGCGATTCCGTTCCATCTGTCCGGCTCATTAAAGTACCCCGCTTTAACATGGATGTTGATTGCCGCAACGGGCGCAACACGACTCTCTTTAATGATAACCGTCAATCCATTGGGGAGAACGGTGCGCGTTACGCCAGTGGTCAGCGTGGGAAGCGTGGAGGGCATTATTCAGAAAATCCTTTCAGGGGTACAATCAATACATTCTACATAGGAGTATACATCGTGTCCTGTGTGATTCGTTCCGCACATCCTAACGATTTACCGCTACTCGCCCGTTTCAATCGGCATCTGATTGAAGACGAGGGGAGCCGCAACCCCTTGACCCTGCCCGAACTAGAGACACGCATGAAAAACTGGCTAGAGACCGAACAGGAGATTTGTCTTTTCGAGGAGGCGGGTACTCCTTTTGGTTACGCTATCTATAAGGTGACACCAGACCCCTATTTCCCAGAGATACCCAACGCCTATATTCGGCACTTCTTCATTACGCGAGAGCGACGCAAGGAGGGGCTAGGGAAAGAGGCACTGGAGCAACTTATCGCAACGCGCTTTCCCGCTTCGTGCCGTGTTACGCTAGAGGTGCTAGAGAGCAATATGGGCGGGGCGCATTTTTGGCAGAAGATGGGTTTTGCCCCCTATAGCACGGCTCTAGTACGAATAAAAGAGGAGGTCAAGCCCAAATCATGAAGGAAGCCCCTTTCTATATCTCGTCCATACCGGAGAATGCCCGCGAAAAGGATGTTACGGAAGAAGAACAGGGTCATTACCCCGGTCAGGTGGTAAAGAACTACTATCTAGGCAGGCGTTTAGTTGGGAAACGTGTGTTTGACAAGAACGGTGTACTTGAGTATGAGTGTCCCTACAAAAATGGAAAGCGTCATGGTTGGGTGTACGAATGGTATCCAGACGGTGGGTTAGTTTCGGCACTACCTTACGATAATGGGAGGGAACATGGAACCGCAACCGTTTGGGGAGAGTCGGGTGCCTTCCTAGGCTCTTATACTATGGAGCATGGGACAGGTATAGATTTTTGGTGGCAAGAAACCGAAGGAAAGGCTCAACTTACTGAGGCTAGAGTCATCGTCGATAATCAATGGGACGGCTACGAATACTGGTTTTCTGACCACCCAGGCGAACTGGTACAGGAAAAGTGGTGGTCTAAGGGGCAGTTACATGGGATTGAACGCGAATGGAACAACAAGGGCAGGCTTCGGCGTGGGTTTCCGAAATACTGGATTCACGACGTACAAGTGGATAAGCGTAAGTACCTGCGTGCCTTAAAAGTAGACACTACTCTCATTCCATTCCATATTGAGGACAACCAGCCCTATCGTATCTTTCCGAAAGAAGTCGCCGCCCATCTCCCACCAGAGTTACCTGAAGAGTAGTAGGGGCGGTGTCTGTTCTTAGTAGAGTGAGCCAAGCGACCTTCTTGATAAAATGAAGCCTACTCCGATGAGAACCCGTAGTTCTTATAACATAGGCTTTATGAGTGAGGAGTAAGGAAAATGTCGTACCTTGTGGGAAAACCCGAAAAGAGCAGAGAGACCCCCGCTCTACTCAGAGGCTATCTGGACTGGCTGGGTAGCGAAAATGAGAGGGCGGGACTGCCGAACTACACGGGGGTACTGATGATGAGCGTTGGTATCCTGCTCTTCATAGTTATCTGTTTAGTCCTTCCGTGCGTGGATGCTTTGTGGCATGGTGCAACCCTAGACGGCGACATTACGGTTCAAGGGAGAGGTGGAAGGCTGGTCTATCATGCGATTCGACCTACCCTCCTCTACTCGTCACTGGCAGGTATCGCCGCTTTTCTCTGGTTCCTATCCGCAATCGCCTACTGGCGAGGTTGGCTAGACCGTTATATGGAGTAGCCCTCCCTACAACCCAAACGGAATAAGGCGCAAAAGAGCGGGAAAGAGGCTGTTTAGTCCGGGGGGGCGTTGGCGCGGAAACACCATAATATCATCGCCCGGCTGTATCTCCCAATCCAGTTGCTTTTTGGTGGTAATGAGGTCTAAATCGAAGTAGATGGCTTGCGCCTGAATGGGGTCACGCAGGTAGCCCCGCCGAATCACTCCCCTATGCCTATCTGCATTGCGCGTCAAGCCCCCAACGAGTTTGATTGCTTCGGTAATTGTGATTTTCTCGTTTGGCTTCCAGTCGAAGGTTTTGGGTTGGCTCACCTCCCCGCTCACCGCAAAGATAAGGCTCTGGTCACGTGCCTCCACGATAATAATGTCTCCCGCCTCTAGGGTCTGGTTATGAACGGGGTCGTCTGCCTCTACCTTGTCCATATCCACATAGTACTTTTTGCGGTTCGAGAGGCGAATACGCAGGATATGGTCACGGCGTGCCGTAGGCTTCAGCCCTCCCACTCGCTCTAGTACTGTCTTCATGGTGAGGGTAGGCGAGTAGGGGATATTGCCCTGCACCACCACCTCCCCAATCACCTCTACAAACTCTAACGGAGGGCGGGTCTTCTCTGGTACGATAACCACCTCCGCGATTTTAATGAGGTCGTTTGTCTCTAAGACAGGGTTCTCTTGCGATTCCCCCCTAAGAAACGCGCCATAGTCGAGGGTGATTTGGCGTGGAGTTTTGTTCTTGGGATTAGCGGTACTACGATGTAGCAGAGTTACTTTGCTCAAGTCGGCGTTGCTTTTGGGGCTTATCTGCTCGAAAGCGTCGGAGAGGTGAGCGTTTAAGGGGAGTTCTAGCCGCCCCACGCTCTTCACAGCCCCCTCTACCTCCACCTTTAGGCGCGGAACCTTAGTCAGTACCAGATGCACGGTAGGGCGGCGCACATAACGCTTAAAGCTGTCTACAATCAGGTTTTTCGCCTCATCCAAAGTTCTATTGAGTACTTTGACCGTCCAACGCCGCAGATACTTTTCATCCGTGCTTTGTCCCAACTTAAACGAGAGAAAGCCTTGTGTGTCTACCTCGTAGTTGGGAGCCATCTCCGGCTCTTCTTCTACTGCAATGTAGAGAGCGCAACCCGGTGTAAGGCGCGTGTCGGGCTGTGCGAGAGGGTCGGGGAGAGGAGGTTTTTGAGCAGAGGCGCGTAGCCCCCAGCACAGAAATAGGTAGACCGTGAGGCACAAGATACCCCCTCCTTTTTGTAAAGGAGTTTTGTAGAGGCTCTGGTTTGGTAAGCACGTTCTCACTATCACTTGTCCTTTTAGGAAGCGGCGATACTTTCATTTTCGGCAGGTTGGGCGCGGTACCTCTACCTCTGTTATATCACAACTCCCGCAAAACGGCAACAATGGCGGCAGTCACCACGGATAATGGGAGGTCATTAGGGCTTTGATACCCTCTTTTTGTCCGTGTGCAAAAAGAAAAATCGGCACAAAAGCAGTAAATTGTGATAACCTGTAGGGGAATAAACAGACACATCCTTACAACTTGAATTCGGATAGCCCATTCATAAGGAGGAATCTCTTTTGAAAATCAGCCTTTGTATCCTCTTACTATGCTTTGTAGCCCTGCCCCTTCAAGCCGACAACATCAAGTACCTCGAAAATAGCCACCTGCGAGTAGGAGTAGACTTGGATAGGGGAGGTGTTATCGCCTATCTCGCCAAAAAGGGCGGTGAAAACCTTATCAACGTTCACGACATGGGGCGGTTTGTGCAAGCCTCCTACTACTCCGGTCCCATTCCCTTTGGTAACGCACATCCCGGCTGGAAAAACTGGGCATGGAACCCCATTGGGGCGGGAGACGTATATGGTAACAAGGCAAAAGTGCTCGAATCGACGGCAACCGCAGACACCCTCTATATAAAAACGGTTCCCATGCAGTGGGCGTTAAATAACGTGCCGGGCGAATGTATCTTTGAAACATGGATAACACTCGATAACAACGCCGTGAAGGTGCGCCACCGCCTAAACAACAACCGCCCCGACAAAACTCATTACGGGGCGCATGACCAAGAACTACCCGCCGTCTACACGATTGGAAAGTTACATCGTCTTATGACCTACGACGGTAACGAACCTTTTACCAACAAGCCTGTGCGCGTAATCAAGAACGCCGGGCCACCTTGGGCAAGTTGGAAAGCAACAGAACACTGGGCGGCACTCGTAGACGAAACGGGTTGGGGAGTAGGTGTCCTTCATTCCGACATCTACTCATTTATTGGCGGGTTTCACGGAACCGCAGGGAAGGGCGGGGCAAACGACGATGCAACCGGCTACATCGCCCCCGTTCGTAAAGAGGTGCTAGACCACAACATTGTCTACACCTACAACTTCGATTTAGTACTCGGTAGCGTCAACGAGATTCGCGAATACGCCGTTTCGCACCATGCGCCCACACGTCCCGACTACCGTTTTCGTACTGACCGCCAACACTGGATAATGGCGAACTGCACTGATGCCGGACTACCGTTTTCGGGCTACTGGCACATCAAACTAGAGAAAAACGACCCCCAGCTGATAGCCCCAGAACTCTGGTGGAGCGCGAAAGAGATTCCCCAACTCAGTATCAGGGCGGCGTTCCATACGCAACAGGCACAGGCAAAACTGTTTTTTAGCGTACTCGGTAAAGAGGGCTTTTCGGAAGAGCAGAGCGTTACGTTTAGCGTAATACCCGACGGACGCTTTCGTACCTACACCGTAGACCTCTCGGCAAACGTACACTACCGAGGAACCATCACTGGGCTACGCTTCGACCCCGAAGATAGCGGTGCTTCCGGCGACTACATCGACCTTCTCTACCTCTCTTGGCGATAGGGACGTAACAAATTGAGGGCTTGATAGTCTATAATGATAGATATATCCTTAGAGGTTAATAGATGGCTGATACGCTAACCGCATTTCCGATAGTTCTTACCGAAGACCACGATACGAAGGCAGGAAACTACTTCGTATCGAACTACCCCCCCTACTCCTTTTGGAAGCCCGAATACGCTTCGGAAGCCATTGCCGCTATTGAACGTGCCCCTCACCCCAATACCGAGTTGGGGGTCTACCTACACATTCCCTTCTGCCGCCGTAGGTGTCACTTCTGCTATTTCCGCGTCTATACCGATAAAAACGCCTCCGAAATCATGCGCTATATCGAGTCGGCAATCGCAGAGATAAAACTGTATGGGCAGAAGGCATTTATTGGGGGGCGAAAACCCAAATTCGTCTACTTTGGGGGCGGCACTCCCTCCTACCTCTCCACATCTCAACTGAAATACCTTACCGATAGCATGAAAGAGGTTCTCCCTTGGGACTCAGCAGAGGAGATAACCTTTGAGTGCGAGCCAGGAACCCTTACAGAAGCGAAAGTAAAGGTCATTCGGGGTATAGGCGTAACGCGCCTCAGTTTGGGGGTGGAGCATTTCGATGAGCGTATCCTAAAACTGAACGGACGTGCTCACGGCGCAAGTGAAATTGATAGGGCTTATGGCTTTGTTCGAGAAAACGGATTCCCACAGGTAAATATAGACCTTATCGCGGGGATGATGGGCGACACAGACGAGGGGTGGGAGTTCGCCATCAAGCGCACCCTCGAACTACAGCCCGATAGCGTAACGATTTACCAGATGGAGATACCCTACAATACCACTATCTACCGCGATATGCAGACACAAGGCAACGAAATCGCCCCCGTAGCAGGCTGGAGCAAAAAACGGCAGTGGGTAACATACGCTTTTGAGCAACTAGAGGCGAACGGCTACACGATTACCAGTGCCTACACCGCCACCAAAAACCCCGAAAAAACCAAATTCGTCTACCGAGACCAACTCTGGTCGGGGGCAGACCTTATCGGGTTGGGAGTTGCCTCCTTCTCTCATATTGGGGGAACGCACTTCCAAAACCAGCACAATCTCGACCCCTATATCGAAAAACTCGAAAAAGGCGAACTGCCCATCTATCGCGCCCTCACCCCAACCCCCGAAGAGAGGCTTATTCGCGAACTGATTCTGCAAAGCAAACTCGGTACTATCCGCAAATCGTACTTCCAACAAAAGTTCGGTGTGGATTTACTAACCCGTTTTGCGGAGGAGTTCCAAACCATCTTCGAGACGGGATACCTGCACGACGAGGGCGACATTCTGCGCTTTACGCGGCAAGGACTGCTACAAGTAGACCGACTTGTACACGAGTTCTTCCTGCCCCCCCACCGGGATGCCCGCTACGCCTGACACAACACAGAGAGGACATCTCCTATCGCTATGAGCACCACGTTCCCTCTGTTGTTCCCTCTTGATAGGTTCTATTCCCGACATCATATCGCCCTACCCAATGCGGAGTTGGTTACTGCGGAAGCCGTGCCACAACCGTACCGCGCTCTGCTCTGCGGCGAACACGACATGACTCCCACCCTAGAGGCGTTTCACAAAGACCGTATCCATCTGCGGGTTTTGGAGCGTTGGCAAGAGGGGGAGGCGTTATGGCGGCTAGTGGCGTTGGAACTGGAAGGAACGGGGCGACCTGTAGAGTTTGGGGCGATTGTGATACACCTCTCCTTGTTTCCCAGAGAGGCGGCAGAGGCGGTACTAGAAGGGTACTGCCCTCTGGGAAGTATCCTTGCTATGCACCAGATTCAGCATTTTAGTTGCCCTTACGGGTTTCTGCGGGTACAGTCGGATAGCACCATCAACTCCGCGCTAGGGCTAGGCGGAGAGCAGACCCTCTACGGAAGACGCAATGTGCTACGTACCCAAGAGGGCGCGGCAATCGCAGATATTTTAGAGATTCTCCCCCTCGAAGAGACCCCCTAAGTTAGTGCATCGCCGCGAAGTCCAAAGCGTGGTGGCAAGGGCTATCCAAATCCAGAGGGATACGGCGAATCAGTTCCAAAACAACCCCCTTAATGCGCTCTGCGTTCTGCTTAAACACCTCTAGCACCTCTGCGGCGTTTACAGGGGGAACCTCTCCCATCGCTACCAACCCGCTATCGTAGTCCGTCACCAACGAGATATTCACCACCGCCATCGCCTGTTCAAGAGCGAGATACGCCTCTGGATACTGCGTCATACCCACCACGTCCCAGCCCATTTGGGTAAACCACTTGCTTTCGGCTTTGGTAGAGAAGCGCGGTCCTTGGATAACCACCATCGTGCCGTGTTCATGCACCGTAATCCCCTGTGCCCTAATCACCTCTGTCGCAAGTTGGCGTAGATGGGGGCAGTATGGGTCTGCGGGGCTAACGTGGTGTACGGGTGCTCCTTCGTAAAAGGTGTCGATACGCCCATTCGTGCGGTCTATATACTGGTCGCACACCACAAAATGCGCTGGCTCAAGGTGCGTTTGGAGACTCCCCACCGCGCACGGGCTAATGAGATAGCGCACTCCCAACGACTTCATAGCCCACACATTCGCACGAAAGTTGATTTTGTGCGGTGGAATGGTGTGGTTACGCCCGTGACGTGGTAAAAACGCCACTCGTTTACCGTCTAGTTCTGCCAAAAAGAGGCTGTCACTTGGTGCACCGTAGGGGGTCTCTATCGTAACCTCCTCTACGTTCGGTAATAATGAGTAGAACCCGCTTCCTCCAAAAACGCCGATGTCGGCGCGGAGACTCTCTCTATCTGTCATGCCTATTTGTGCCGGAGTTCGCAGGGGCTACCCTCTGGCTTTCCTTTCCAACGTGGTTACTTTAGGTAGCGGTTCAAAAACGCAACGACTCCCTCATACGCCTTAATACGGTTCGGGAGTTTTGCAATGCCATGCCCCTCATCGGGGAACAGCATATACTCCACCACTCCCCCCTTATCCTTCACCTTCTTTACGATAAGAGCCGACTCCGATTCTGGCACACGGGGGTCGTTTACCCCTTGAATCACCATGAGCGGGGCTTTAATGTTCTCGGCGTGTCGTGCAGGAGAGATAGCATCCAAAAACTCCGAATCCTTTACCGGGTCGCCATACTCCGCCATACGAAGCGGACGGCGGAACGGCGCGGTGTTCGCCAAGAAACTTTTGAAATCGGCGATACCAAACATATCCACTCCCGCCGAAAACGTGTTCGGATAGTGAACCAGCATGGCAAGCACCGCAAAGCCCCCATAAGAGCCGCCAAACACCGCCAACTTCTGCGGGTTGATAGCAGGGTGCTTCTTTGCCCAGTCCGCCAACACCTGTAAGTCTTTCAAAGCCCCCCAGCGTTTCGGACCGTTATCCAACGCCAAAAACTCTTTACCGTACCCCGCACTGCCTCGAATGTTCGGAGTCATTACGGCATAACCTCGGCTCACAAAATACTGATACAACGAGGAGAACAGCGGTCTCTCTTGCCCCTCTGGTCCGCCATGCACCACCATAATCATGGGGAGGGAGTGGTCTTGCGGGGCGTTCTTGGGAAGATACAGAAATGTCGAAATCTCTACATCGTCCGCGCTCTTCATCTTGATAAGGGTAGGCTCTACAAACGTCTCTGGGTCGATACCCGCAAGGCTACTAAAGGTCACTTGCTTGAGTTTGCCCTTCGCAATGTCGAGTATCCAAGCATCTGTGTTTTTGGTGGGCGTGTTTACACCGAGAGCCATCACCTTGCCATCCGTAGTAAAGCCACCTAGTCCAATACTGCCTTTGGGCAGGTCGGGGAGGCGTTTGGGGCGGAGGGTTTTGGCATCAAGGAGCGACAGTTCCCCATATCCATCCCGATTAGTAAGCAGGGCAAGCGTCTTTTTGTCATGCGAGAGTTCCCCGCCTAGTAGATCGTGGTTCTCGTCTTGAAGAAAGGTAATTTTACCCGACTCCAAATCCATCTTCGCAAGGTTCTGAAAGTTACGATTGTGGTCTGTTACCATCAGGAGGCTCTTGTCGTCGTCTGTAAAGCCGATGATGTTGTATACCGCGTCGCCCGTATGCGAAGTTGCCAGCCGTCCCTGCCCCGTAGCGGTATCCACCACATAGAGGTTATGGTTCACATTCGAGGTTGCTTCGGAAGCGATAAGGGTCTTTCCATCTGTCGAGAGGGCGTTTGCATCCAGTATCCCGTCTTTTTGGAACACCATTCGCGCCTGTCTTGTCTCTACGTCCATCACATAGCAGTCGAAATAGCGTGGGTTGCGCTTGTTGCTAGAGTAGTAGACCTGCTTCCCATCTTTCGACCAGCCCCCGAAGGTATGGCGTACTTTGGGGTCGTTGGTCAGCGGCACGATACTCTTCGCGTCTCCCGACACCAAAAACAGTTGAAACTGCTCGTTTCCGTCTGTATCTGCCACCACAATCATCTCGTTATTCACAGGCGACCATAGTGAACTCGCAACCCCGCTACTAAAAAATGTGAGTTGCTCTGCCCACCCTCCCGTAGCGGGAACTTTCCACACCTGTAACGTTCCCGTTACCGCACTCAAAAAAGCGACCTGCTTGCCGTCTGGTGAGAGGTTGGGTGCGCTTGCCGCCCGAATACTGAGGTACTGACGTAGGGGGTACTGCTTCTGTGCTTGTACGGGTAACACTAAAAGCGAGAGTATCGCGATAAACCAACGCTTTGCGAACATGATGACTGGCTCCTCTAAGATAGATAGACCCACTATTCGCGATACTTGGGCTTGCTTCCTTCTTGGTCTCGCGATAGAGAAGCCTACTTTTTCTGTTATCTTGTATGCCGAGGGGGAGTGTGATAGAGCAGAGATGTATTGCTTTTAGGTAGGTTTTAACCCCTTTCCAACACCCACTGCCCTTCGCAAATTAGGCAAGGCGAATGCACTGTATCCTGAAAGGCTTTCTAAATCCCAAAAGTAGTTATCAGGGGAGTGTATTGCAAGTCTCCCCTTGTTTTTAAGGGGGAGATTTAGAGGGGGTGAACCCCCTTCCAACAACGTGTACCTTTCAAAATCAAGAGAGAGTTGTCGTCTTTAATCTCAAAGTCATGCGCTGATTGGGGCTGTCGTTGTGTTGACAGGGGGTTGTGTTGAGGGATATACTGAACCTATCTCAAATGAGGGTGGTAGCGGGTATGGCAGTGCGTGTGTTCATCAGTTATCGGCATGATACGGAGGCACATGACCTTAGTGTTCGTGCGTTGGCGGATGCTTTGCGGGGTCATGGTGTGGATGCTTGGATAGACCAGTACGACCCACACCAGCCTTTGACTTGGGAGGAGTGGATGGTGCGCCAAATGGAGGATGCCGCTTATATTCTTGTGATATGTACGGAGAAATACAAGCATACGGTAAGGCGTGAAGGGAAGGTAGGGGAGGGACTAGGGGTATTGCAGGAGTTTGGGCAGATACGGGAGGAGTTGAATCGTGCAGGTGGTGTGAACCCCAAGTTTCTTCCTGTACTGCTTCCGGGCAGTACCGCCGAAGACATTCCTACAGGGCTACGTGGTTTTAACCGCTACTCCGTGAAGCGTTTTGTGCGTGAGGACAAGGGCTATGAGGCACTTTTGCGGCGTATCTACCAAGAGCCGGAGGTGGTTGCGCCTTCTTTAGGAGTGAAGCCGGACTTTACTGCCCCTGTAAGCAGTGCGCCCGTATTAGGCGCAGTACCGGATTTGCCTCCTGTAGCCCCTAAGCGTGCTATATTGGAGATGGTTCCTATTCCTGCGGGTTCGTTTATGATGGGTGGTAATGTCTATGACAATGAGCAACCTATTCACCGTGTGGAGTTATCAGGTTATAGCATAAGCAAGTACCCCGTTCGTGTGCAGGACTATCTTGAGTATAGCAAGGGCAAGAAGGTAGCGATGCCCCCCTTTCCCGATTTTAATAAGAACTGGAGTAAGAAAGAGCATCCGATAGTGAATGTGAGTTGGTTTGACGCAAAGGGTTACTGTGGATGGCTTTCTGAGGTAACAGGGGAGGAGTACGATTTACCTACAGAGGCAGAGTGGGAGTACGCGGCGCGTGGTGGCTTGAAGGGTAAGAAATACCCTTGGGAGGGTGATTTTGACGTTAGTAAACTCTGTTGTAGGCGAAGTGAGGGTACTTGTCCTGTAGGGAGTTATGCCCCAAACGGTTATGGTTTGTATGATATGGTGGGTAATGTTTGGGAGTGGTGCTTGGACAGTTATGACGCAAACTACTACAATAATTCACCGGAAAAGAATCCTCTGTGTAACAACAGTAATGGTGTGCGTGTCCTGCGCGGTGGTTCCTGGAGCGATGGCGATCCGGACTACTTTCGTTGCGTCTACCGCAGCAGGTACACTCCTGTCAACAGGAACTACCTCTTCGGGTTTCGTGTTGTTTTTCGAGGACTTCTTTAGTTGCCCTTTGTCCTTTTACTCTTTTACCCTTTTCTCTTTGCGCCGTAGGCGCAAAGAGTCCAAATTTTTCAAAAAATGCTAACTTGACCTCACCTAACCTCTCCTTCGCAAGGAGAGGTTAGGTGAGGTCAAGCATCTTCGCCGCTTTCGCACACTATCCTGAACTTAATACCGTCCAAAACTAATTCCCATAACCCTGAACTCTTACATCCCAATTTGGGAAGTCTATTTTGGAGGGTTATAAGGTATTCTTGTTATACGATTGACCTATTAGATACCCACACACAGGAGACATTTTTATATGAAGGTACTTATCCTCGGAGGTTCTGGGCTTATCAGCACCTCCATCACCAAGCAACTACTGGCGAAGGGCGAAGACGTAACCCTCTACAACCGCGGTAAAAGCGAGACCCGCTTTCCCGACGGCGCAAAGTTTATTTTCGGAGACAGAAGAGACTACCCCAACTTTATCAAGCAGATGGAAGAGGCGGGGCATTTCGATGCCGTTATCGACATGATTGGCTTCTCTCCCAACGATGGTGAGAGCAGTGTAAACGCTTTCAAGGGGCGCATTGGGCAGTATGTTTTTTGTAGTACCGTCTGCGTCTACGGCGGTCCCGCACAGCACTACCCCATTCGTGAAGATGAACCCCGAATGCCGATGGGAAGTTACGGCGCAAACAAAATCATCATCGAAGACACTCTGCGGGAAGCACACCAACGCGGCGACTTCGCAACAACCATTATGCGCCCCTCTCAAACTTATGGCGAGGGCGGCACGATTGTGCACACCTTTGGATGGAATACCGCCTACCTTGATAGAATCCGTAAAGGGAAACCGATTGTAGTGCATGGCGACGGCTCTTGTTTGTGGGCGGCGTGCCATATCGACGATGTAGCAAATGGGTTTATCGGGGCATTGGGGAACTCCAAAGCCTACGGAAACACCTATAACGTAACGGGCGAAGAGTGGATGACGTGGAATCGTTACCATGAGGGGGTCGCAACCGCCATGAACGCCCCCAAGCCCAACATCGTCCATATCCCCACCGACCTCTTGGCAAAAATCGCCCCCAAAATGGCGGGTATCAGCATCGACATCTTCCAGTACCCCAGTATCTTCGATAACTCGGCGGCTATAAGAGACCTCGGTTTCCAGTACACTATTCCTTGGGTAGAGGGGGTACGCCGTACCGTCGCTTGGCTAGACGAGCGTGGACGCATTGAAAACAGCGACGACAACACCGCCGAAGACCAGATAATCGCGGCTTGGGAACAACTTACCGCAAGTATGGGAGAAACCCTCAAGGAGCGTGTAGAGTAGTGTTGGTATGCAGTGGGTGCTGTTACAGAGGTGTGCTACCAAATTGTGAGGTGTTTTTGTGAAGGTTGTCACCGCAGACCAGATGAGCGAACTAGATAGGCTCGCCATGAGCGACTATGCGATACCCGGAGCCGTCCTTATGGAGAACGCGGGGAGAGCCGTAGTCGACTTTATGCGTGAGCGTTACGCGAATCTGGGCAGTAAGTCGGTGACGATACTTTGTGGGAAGGGTAACAACGGAGGCGATGGATATGTAGCGGCGCGGCATTTACGGCTGCTAGGGACGCAAGTGCGAGTGATTATGCTGGAACCACCTACGGAGGGAACTCTTGCGGCTGTGCCTTACAAGGTACTATGCAAAACCTGCCCAGAGGTGCTTGTTCCTCTCGACCTCACTACTTTGCGCCCTACCGTAGAGGCAAGCGATTTTGTGGTAGATGCGATGCTGGGAACAGGACTCAACTGTGCGCCGCGCTCACCCTATTTAGAGGTGCTACAGGCACTAGAGGCACTACCCGACACGGTACAGAGAATCGCTATCGACATTCCGTCGGGGCTAGATGCTACTACGGGGCAGACCTTTGGAGCCGTGTTTCGCGCTCACCATACCGTTACGTTTGGTTACGCGAAATGGGGCTTCTATCTTCAGAGCGGGGCAGACTGTATTGGGAAAGTACAACTTGCGAATATCGGCTTTGATTGGGACAGAATACCTCTACCGATACCCTGTCAACTCTCTACTCTCTCTACCATGCAAGCGGTTTGGAGAGCGGTTCGTTTTGCAGGTAGCGACGCACACAAAGGCGATTTTGGTCATGTGGGGATTGTTGCGGGGTCGAAGGGGATGGTGGGCGCACCTGCCCTTACCGCCAAAGCCGCGCAACGCTCTGGGGCAGGACTGGTTACGGTGTTTACGCCGCAATCGGCACAGCCCACCCTCGCCGCAAAACTCAATGAGCAGATGACCGTACCCTTAGAGGAGGAGAGCGGTTCTCTCTCGGAAGCCGCCTACGATACCCTTGTAAAGTACGCCGAGCGTATGACGGTTCTGTGTGTAGGACCCGGTCTCACCACAAGCCCCGCTACCGTACAACTGGTACACCGTCTACTAAAAGAGATACCAAAGCCAATAATACTGGATGCCGATGGTCTGAACGCGCTGGCACAAAACCCCGATGTGGCACAAGAGAGGGCGCAAAACAGTAGATTTCCGCTGATTATCACCCCGCACCCCGCAGAAGCGGCTAGGCTTTTGGGAACCCAAACCGCCGATGTGCAGTCAAACCGTATAGCAAGCGTCCAATCACTTTCCGCTAAGTATGGCGCGGTGGCACTACTAAAAGGAAAAAACACGCTTATCGCGAACCCTGATGGCGAGATACTCGTAAACAGTACGGGCAATGCGGGAATGGCGACAGGTGGGTCTGGGGATACGCTAACGGGCATTATCGGAAGCCTTGTGGCGCAAGCCGTGAGTAGCGGTAGTAGCGTACCTTTGGAGCAAGTAACCGCGCTTGGTGCGTATCTGCACGGTTTGGCAGGTGACATCGCGGCACAGGCTGTAGGACGCGCAAGCCTTACGGCAGGAGATTTGATAGACTATCTACCGAAGGCGATACGCCAACTAGAAGGGGAGTAGAGAGATTATGAAGCGTAAACAGTTCGCAGTAACACTCGGTCTTATGTCGCTATCGGTGTTGGGAGGCGTTACGTTTGCCCAACAGAAGCCGGTAACTCCTGCCCCTAAATCACAGACAACTGCCCCTACTGCAAACACCTCGGTTATGCAGATAAAACTGGAACTTACCGGCGAGTTTGCGTATCGTTTTGTAACGAAAGGCGGAGAGCCAAAACCTCCCGCGCCGCTTCCTGCGCCCACCAACGGTATTATTGCCCTGCCCGTTCCCAGCGACCTCAAAATAGAAGACTCCGAAATCGAAATCTACGACAACACACGCGGTAATATGGCGCGTGTACCCGTCAATATCAAAACGCAAGCGAATCTTACCGAGACACTGTTTAAGTATGTGCAGGTGGTCACTATCCCTGTGCAGTCGCGTGGGAAAGCCGTTACCGATGTACAGGTTAGCCTCAAAAACGCTGATAAGACCTACGGGAAGACCGTTATGCTGAGGCAAGCGGACAACGGAACGGCGCGTTTTGAGAATGTTCCGCTCGACGAACCGATTACCGTAACGGTGAGTTATGCCAGCAACAAGCCCACCAGCATCACCGAAGCCCTCTCCCGCGCTCATCAGGCAGACGGTCATCACCGCGCCCCGCTAAATGTGGACTGGGCAGATGTAAAGACCCTTGCTACTCCTGCTAATACGGGAGTACCTATAAGCCCCTCCGCAACCCCTAGCACCGGACAGATGAGCGCACCCACCTCTCAACCCGTTCCCGCTCCTACCGGTGGAAACGGGCTGCTAAACACGCTGATAGGCATTGCTTTTGTGGGAGGCGTGGGCTACTATGTGTATCGGATGTACGAGCAGGGTAAAATTAAGACGATGCTGGAGAAGGCGGGTATCCAAACGGAACAGCCAGAGAACACTGCCCCCGTAGGCAACCCGTTCGCAAAGCCGGAACTACCGCCCATTCAACCCATTACCGAAGGAACCGTTGACCCATTTGCTGGAGGGGGACTGGGTAGCCCCCTAGGAGGTATGACAACGGCTCCGGTTTCGCAAGCACCGCGCCTTGTGGGAACGATGGGAACCTATTCGGGTAGCGTGTTTCCATTGAATGCCAGTACTCTGATGATGGGCAGAGACCCCTCTAACCCGATTGCACTACCCAACGACAACAACGCCTCACGCCAACACGCCCTCGTACAGATGCAGAATGGGCAGTACTCGGTAACGGATAACGGCTCCTCGAATGGAACGCTGGTAAACGGAGTTAAGATACAGAGCGGAGTGCCGCATCCTCTTCAGCCCGGCGACGAGATACAGGTGGGTATGACCCGCTTTCGGCTTGAAGCATAGGTAACACAGTTACGCACTCGCCCTCATTCTGTCCTTGCAGGACATCTTTCCCCCAAGTTTGGGGGAAAGAGAGAGTAGGAAGGCATTCTCGTTATAAGCAAGGTGTACCTGTACAAAAAGGTAACGACCTTACTACACAGGGCATTCGCCTCTTCGCCCAAACTTGGGAGAAGAGGTTGGTGATGAGGGCTAAAGCCTTCCACACTGCGTAACATGAGTAGGTAACACAGTTAGGAAAAGATGACAGATGAAAAAGCAGATGGGTTGTTTACTTCTATTAGGTACGCTTCTTTGCATGGATATTAGTGCAAGAGCGCAAGGCATTACCGTCGCGGTAAACGGGGAGAAAGTTGTTTTTACAGGCAATCCGCCTCAGCAACTTTCGGGGCGCGTGATGGTTCCCGTGCGTGGTGTGATGGAGAAACTCGGCGCGACGATTGGCTGGAACGCTAAGACCAGTACGGTGGTAGCAAGTACGCCTACCATGGATATTCAACTTACCATAGGCAACAAAAACGCGACGGTAAACGGTAAGACGGTAGTACTGGATGTTCCCGCCTCCATTATCGGCGGTTCTACCATGGTTCCGCTAAGATTTATTGGGGAGGCACTGGGCGCGAAAGTTTTGTGGAACGGAACTACCCGGCAAGTAGACATTTTAACGAGCGGTGCATCTACTACTAGTCCCACGCCGAAGCCCAACCCCGTTCCCAAAGCCCAACCTACCCGTGAACTGAGCGTGACTCGCCTCGACCACAACGGAAACGGTTGGCTACGCGCAGGGGCTACCCTCAAGGTGAAACTAGATGGTACTGCGGGTGCGGATGCCTATTTCCGTATTCCGGGCGTGGTCTCGGATACCCCCATGCGGGAGACCCGTAAAGGACACTACGAAGGTGAGTGGCGTTTGCCAAGAGCCGGAGAGAGTGCGCTCTATATCTCGGATGGTTCGGTGATTGCTTACCTCAAGATGGGGAGTAGTCAGTCTCCCTTGCTACAGAGCGGTAAAGCGGTGCAGGTAGATACCTCCGCGCCGAGTGTGGTAGACCGCGCCCCAGAGCCGTATTCGGTAGAGACCAACCCCCGCCCGACGATATACGCGCTGTTCGACAAGTCGGGGAGCGGTATGGACACATCACGGGTTCGCCTCTCCGTGAATGGGCGCGACGTAACTGCGGATAGCACCATCACCCGTAACTTTATCTCGTATACGCCCCGTGCCGATATGTCTGCGGGAACCTATAATGTAGATTTGACCCTGACCGACAAAGCGGGGAACGTCTCGGATGCGCTTTGGCAGTTCGATTTACGCATTACCGAAGCGGAGGGGATTAAAAGCGTCTCTCATAACGCGACGAAATCTCTGGTTATTGGGGACAGTGTGAAGGTGGAGGCACGTGCTACTCCGGGGGGACGTATGGCGTTCCGTATCGGGAAGAACATTACCCAAAACATGAAAGAGACCTCTTCGGGAGTGTATCAGGGAACCTATAAGGTACGTTCTGGGGACGACTATAGCAACACCCCTTTGCGCGTCACCTTTACCTCCTCAACGGGGCAGAAGTTCTCTCGTAACGCCTCGCGTACCCTAACCCTTGCGGCGGGGGCGCTGATAGCCCCGCGCATACAGGCTCCGAGTTCGGGGGCAGTGGTCTCGAATCCAGTCTCTATTCAAGGCACAACCACCCCTTGGGTGAAGGTACACATCAAAGTGACCTACGAACAGAGAACCTTGGGAATTCTCTTGAGGGGAACCTCCGCCGATGTAAACGTATACGCCGATGGGAATGGGCAGTTCAAAACCTCTGACCTTGACTTGAAAGACCTGTTCTCTTCTCGCGATACGACGTACCAGATTACGGCGACTAGCATCTCTTATGATGGGCAAGAGTCCTCCGCTACCCGCCTGAACTTTAAGATTCGCTAGGCAGAAATGCACTCACCCCATCCTAGCCTTTCCCTTAACAATGGGAAGGAACGTCGCCTCTGACAAAAGGCTTTCTTGCTCTGAAAAGTAGGCAGGAAGGGGTGTATTGCAAGTCTCCCACTTGTTAAGGGGGAGACTTAGAGGGGGTGAGTGCCTACCTGTGTAGTAGGAACAAGTAACATCCGCGAGGTCATAGAAACGATGCGCTCCAGAATACTAATAGGGCTGATAACGGGAACGATAGGCGGGGTGTTGGGCTGGATAAGCCAAGAGATGCTGATACCGCATAGCGTAAAATTGGAACCAGTCACAGGTAAATTGAACTTAGATATGACAACAGCAGAGTCAGTACTTTTTAACCTGTGTGTTTCGGGGAGTATCGGGCTTTTCTTGGGGGCGGTAGACGGCATTACAGAGGGATCCAAACGTAAACTAGGGCGAGGTATGCTCATCGGGGCAATAGCGGGAATACTGTTAGGTTGGGTAGGATTAGGATTAGGGAGCTATGTCTACAAATTCTTGGGTGGTGGGGATGCGAACAGAAGCAGTAGCCTGTTCAGTTTTGCTCAACAGGTGTTTGCAAGAACCATCGGCTGGGGGCTTTTGGGTTTGGGGATAGGCGCGGGTATCTCTCTCTCTACAGGTTCAGTGAAACGTATTCGTAACGGGGCTATCGGGGGGCTGATTGGCGGATTAGTGGGGGGATTTGTGTTCGATATGGTGGCGATGGCGAGTTCCGTAACGCAGGGCGCAATGGGCGCAGGGCAGATATACGAGGCAGGAGGTCC
>OMJJ01000175.1 GCA_900299305.1 bacterium
GAGCCAGGATCAAACTCTCCATAAAATGGAGTTTATCAATCAATCTACCTAAAGGCAGATGACTTTGTGTGTTATAACACTGACTCATCCGAACCAAATTTATTAAGCATAAAGCTATTGGATATTAGTACGCGCTCGTGAATACTTACAAAACTTCGTTTGAAGTCTTACCAACTACCTCACTCGCGACTCTGAAGGATCTTATCTCAGCGAAAGTCCTACTTTGGGGTTCTTTCGCCGCCGCTTCGTTTTCGTCTTCTGCGTTTGCAGTTCCGTTTTCGGAAGCCCTCGTATTATACACCTGCCCCTCCTCAAAGTCAAGGGTAGATTTTCAGATTCTTCGTACTTTTTACAGCCACCTACTTTTTGCCTATAGAGTGCTTTTCGCGCCCTGCACACCAATCTACATGGGATGTATGGCGGTGACAAAAAGGATTGCCGAGAGAGCAATTAGTATCACGGTGGTTGCCCATGCGATGATGTTATAGGTTCGGCTATTCGTATACTCGCCCATAAGCCGCTTGTTGTTGACGAGGCGTAGCATGAGTATCAGCACAATGGGTAGGAGCACTGCCCCTACTACATTGGGCAGAAGTATCAGCGTGGTGAGGTTCTTGGGGAAGAGCATTACGAGCAGGGCGGAGGTCGCGATAAGGAAGGTGAAGGTTCCTACAAACAGCGATGCCTCACGGGTACGTCGCCCTAACGCCGACTCCCAACCGAGTGCCTCCGTAACGGCATAGGCGGTAGAGAGCGGTACGGCGATGGCTCCAAAACAGGAGGCGTTAAACAGCCCTATCGCAAAGAGCGCGGTGGCAAGTTTTCCTGCGAGGGGGGTGAGTGCCTGTGCGACTTGTCCTGCGTCGTCTACTTGGTGGATGCCCGCCGCGAATAGGGTTGCCCCGCAACAGACGATAATAAAGTACGCAACAAGGTTTGTAAAGAACGCCCCAAAAAGTACGTCGATGCGGGTCTCGCGGTATTCGCTGGCTTTTACACCTTTGTCGCGTACTGAGGACTGGATATAGAACTGCCCCCAGGGAGTTATGGTGGTTCCTACTACGTTGATTATCATAAAAACGTAGTCTTTGAGGGGGGATATAGATTTGAAATCGGGTACAAAGGTCTCTTTGAATACGTCTCCCCATTTGGGATGTGCGAGAAACGCGCTCACGATGTAGAGCAGGTAGACCAACGATGCACCTAGCAGTATCTTCTCTAGGCGTTTATAGGTTCCCCGCGTCACTACTGCCCATATCACAATCGCAACGAGGGGCAGTACCACAAAACGGGCGGTAGAGCCTAAGAATATCTGCGTGGCGGCGAGTATTCCGGCAAACTCTGAGACAGTAGTGGCAAAGTTGGCAATGAGGAGGGCAAACATCGCTACGAAGGTGACACGCACCCCGTACTCTTCTCGAATGAGGTCGGCTAACCCCTTGCCAGTCACTGCCCCCATGCGGGCGCACATCTCTTGCGCGACTCCTAGCGCAATGGTAGAGAGAATGAGTATCCAAAGCATGGCATAGCGGTACTGTGCGCCTGCCAAAGAGTAGCCGAAGATGCCACTGGCATCGTTATCGGCGTTGGCGGCGATAATACCGGGTCCTAAAAGACTCAAAAAGAGATAGATACGGCTCGACAAAAAGCGTCGCCGTAAAGACCGTGCAAGCATGGCAAACTCTCTGTACCGGTAGTAACGACAGCAGAACGCGGGGCATGGCAAAAGAGACCACGCTCTTGTTCTAGCGTCATCGGGCAGGAGAGGTCGTACAGGGAATTGGGAGAAGGTTGCGAGAACGAGTGAGGTCAGCAGGAGAACCCAACCACGCTCTCAGGGGAAGAGACGATTAGGGGTAATCCTGCCGCCGCAAGTCTGCGCCTTCTGCGCCTCCGCGACGACCCTGTGTACTGTGACTGGAATCGGAAGTCATGTTTCCTTATGTGTGTCCTAACGCCTTCCTACAAAACGCCTTGCAACCCTATGCAGGCGCAGGGAAGACGATACCAAAACAGTATACCCCGTTCCGCCTCCAAAAAGGAAGGCGGTTCGGGGATAGTTTTCGGTTTATATTACGCTCTCCAAGTGTATGGGGCGTTATTTGTTGATTTCGTACCATTCGGCAAAGTCGGCTCGCATTTCGTCTGTCCAGAAGCCGTCTACCTGCCCAGAGGTGTATCTTCCTTCTCGAATCCGCATCTGTCCCCAAACATCCTCTTTGCGAATCCTCTCCGATTTCTCTACTACTTCGAGGGCGAGATGGGGCGGAATAAAGACCACCCCAGAGGCGGAGCCAAGCACAATATCGCCGGGGAGCACCGTTGCGTCTCCTATCCGAATGGGGGCGTTCAGGTTTTGCAGAGTTACGTTTGCGATACCCGAAGCGTCTACCCCACGCACAAACACGCTAAAGTCTGGAATTTCGCTCACACGCACGAGGTCACGAATACCTCCGTTGATAATCATGCCCGTCTTTGTCTTGTTGGCAATGGCGGTACCGAGGTTGTCCCCTGCAAACGTCCCCTCTTTAATTTTGCCAAAGAGGTCGATAACAATAACATCGTTCTCTACAAGGGTGTCTATCACAAAGGCGTTGTGTAGCCCCACACTTCCCTGAGCGCGTCCCCACTCCTCTACCAGTTCGTGCATATCGGGGCGGGTGTGGACGAAGGAGGCGGTTACGGCTCTGCCCACCAGTACCCTTTCGGGGTGAACATTGAGCCAGTTTCCCTCGTACTGGTTGTTGTAGCCATGCCCTTTCATCACTCCCCACGCCTCTTCTACGCTAACCAGTTTCATGCGCTCTAGGATGTCGTCGGGTACTCGCGGACGACCATTGGGAAAACGAGGATAGGGGTTCTTCTGTGTCCAAAGTTCGATGTCTTCCTTACGGTTAAGCCACCACATTGCGGTCTCCTTTACTTGTGATGCTGACGCACCAGCTGTACAAAACGGGGAAGTAGTTTTACTTTGCTGATTTTGGTAGGGTTCTGGAGTAGCCGCCATAGCCACTCTAGGTTCAGCCTCTGCATCCAAAGGGGGGCACGGCGTAGGTTCCCCGATAACACATCGAAGGTTCCCCCTACCCCTATCAGTACCGGAACCCCCAAAGCGGCTTTGTGTTGGGCAATGAACTTCTCCTGCTTGGGGATACCCAGCGCTACGCAGAGAATATCGGGGCGGGCAGAGCGTATCTCTTCCAGAAGTGCGGGGAGGTCATCCGCCGTAAAGAAGCCGTCGCGGGTTCCTACGATGTGCGCTCCCGGATACTTGGTACGCATCTGCTCCCCTGCCTGTTCTGCTACATGGGGGGCGGCTCCCAAAAAGTAGAGGCGGTATCCGCGCTCTGGAGAGAGGGCGCATAACTTCTCTACCAGCACTACCCCCGAAACCCGCTCTTGTAGGGGCTGTTTTAGGCGTTTGGAAGCCCATAGCAGTCCCGCGCCATCTGGAGTGATAAGGTCTGCGGACTGCACAATCTGTTTTAGTTCTGCATCCTCGTGTGCAATTACCAGCATAGAGGCATCTGCTGTTACAATATGGTGCGGCACACCGCTCTGTACAAAGGTATCTATCTGCGTTAAAGCCGTCGCCATATCTGTCTGGTGGATAGGCACATCCAGAACGGTAAGTGTGGGAATAGGTATCGGTTTCGGAGATGAAAGAGCCATCGTCAGGGTCAGAAAGTTCTCCTAATAGGGTGTTTTATTACTAGACAGTATACCCTGTACAAAAGCAACATTAAGGTATCTGTTCACTCTTCCGTGAACCCTTTGGTTTTGCACCTCACCTAACCTCTCATTAGCAAGGAGAGGAATCTTTGTGGTCGGATATTGTGAGGTTTGTTGCGTCGCTCTCAGGTCTATTCAAACGGGATAATGCTCTCTCAAAATGCCTTTAGCAATGGGTCTTTCTACCTTAATAGGTGTCGGAAGACTCCTCTCCTTGCGAAGGAGAGGCGGGGTGAGGTGAAAACACCTCTATTTCTTGAGGGTAAGCAGTACCCCTATCACGATTAGCCCCGCCCCCATAAGCACATTGGAGGAGGGACGCTCTTTTAGAAACAGAACTCCGAACACGAGTGCCAGCACAAAACTAAGTTTGTCTATGGGGGCGACTTGCGACACAGGTCCCAACTGAAGAGCGCGGTAGTAACAGAGCCACGATGCCCCTGTTGCCACGCTGGAGAGAGCAAGGTATGTCCACGCTTTTTTGCTCACTTGGGAGAGGTTGGTCTGGTGTAAACCTATTGCCATAGCCACTGCGAAAACTAGCACGAAACAGACACGAATCGCAACTGCAAGGTGCGAGGGAACGGTCTCTACTCCTTTTTTGCCCAGCACCGCTGTAATACCCGCAAACAGTGCCGATAGCAACGCCCAACCTACATAAGCCTGCCCGTTTTGCATAGCAACGCCCTCCTTAACGCCTTGTGCCTTACACACTGCTAATAGAGGTTATTGGCGTAAGAGTCCTCTATGAGTTGGTTCAAGCCCTCTACAGTCTGCCCTTCCATCTGCGTTTGCGAGATAAGCATCTCTGCGAGGCAGGGCATCTGGACGCGCTGTCCGTCAGTGGGGCTTTCCCAGAGTTTAGAGCGAATAATCGCCTTCGCACACTGCAAAAAGCACTCCTCTACCTCAACCACTATCCCAACCAGAGGCGGTTTGCCGTCTGCCGCTAAAGGAGCCAGTACCTCCTCATCTCGAATAACAAACGCCTTCCCGTTCACCCTAAGCGTTTCACTTGTTCCCGGTATCATAAAGAGTAGCCCCACCTGCCCAGTTGCAATGATATTTTTCAGGCTGTCTGCACGACGGTTGCCCCGCCGTTCGGGGATAATCAGCGTTTTAGCGTCTAGCACTTTCGCAAGCCCAAAAGCGTCTCCGCGTGGAGAGACATCGCAACTGCCGTCCACCCCCGTAGTCCCTAGCAAAAGGAAAGACGATGCCGCAATGAAGTCTGTCATATAGTGGTCAAGTTCCGACAGTTGCTTTTTATAGACCAGTTCGCTAGGCACTCCTATTATCTCCGCAAGGTCTTCTGCGGTGGTAACATGGTGTTGAAAGCGTTCGGGGGTCATCTTAACATCTCTCCTTCTTAGGGTCTCTCGTTATCGTGTGGTCTCTAAGGTATCGGTTCTTAGCGTATAGTCCATCGGTGTCCAGTCTGGTTGCGGCTCTCCTGCTTTGGGGAGATAAGGACGCTTATCATCGGGTTGAACCGCCGTATTCATGCCAATTCTTAGGGTGCTTTCGTAGTTGAGAGAGCCGCTATGCACCATTAGATAGTGCATAAAACAGACATCCCCCGCTTTTGCCACAATAGGAACGGGGTCTGAAAACTCTAATGGCGGTACGATTGCGAAAGGCGACTCCGGTTGATGTCCTTCTGCAAGCCACCTCTCGAAAACCTGACGGTGCGACCCTGGGCGCACAACTGTCGCCCCTCCATACTCGGTCACATCGCTAAGGTAAGCCATTACCGCAAGCAGGTAGCGTTCGGGATAGGTGGTAACGTACTTGCCCCCGTCTATGTGGAAACTGGTGGGCGCAATCTGTTTCTCACCGTCAGTCGGATACGTCAAGACGGGAATATACCCAGTACACTCAGGAGGGAGGTTATTCCACTCCAAAAAGGGGCTAAAGCATACCCCCCGCAGAAACCCTTCCCCAACCAGTTGCTCCACAACCGATTCGAATTCGGGTGTACGTGCTATAGCAGTAGTAGCAATCACATTCAAATCAGCAGGAAAAGAGGCTTTTCCTGCCCATGTTGCCGTGTCGTTGGGGTCTATCTCCATAGAGGCGCACAGGTTCCTTCGAGTCTCCTCGACCAGTTCAGCGGGGAGTAGATTGGGAACAACAAGATAGCCCTCTTCGATAAACTGCTGTTTTTGGGATGGGGTTAGTGTAGTCACGAGTCTCCTCTTTCAGGGTACGAGATAAGACGTTCAGGGGTTTCTAGGGGTTCACAGGGGAGTTGAATGGCTCTCATGCAGACGGTAATAGCGAGTGTGGTAAGCAGAGTGCGCTCTTAGGGAATGAGGGCTTTGCCTATTTGAGAAATAAGAGACAAGTCAGTGCAACAACCCACAATGTCTGCATAAAAATCTCCTTCGCGAAAAGCAATGGTGGAACACGTGTTTCTGGTTCCAAACCTATTCGCGAAGGAGAGTCGATTTACCTGCGTCTTTCTACCACCCAACGGTATCTATATAGCAAACCCCTGTCCAAGCCCCATTCGTGCTGAACTCCACCCCTAACGAATCGAGAGGAGTCACCGCATCAGTGGGAACCGTTACCTGTAGGGTGTTCCAAGCGTTGGGAGTGAGGTTCGCGGTGGACTGCCAGTTGCCCGTCCACTTCCAGCCCCCTCCAGAGCCTTGTAGCACGTAGGGCTGAACCGAAGTGATGGTACTTCCAGAGGGAAACCAGATGTGGAAGGTGATGGTCTTTCCTGCGGGGGTTGCGGGGGCTTTTACCAGTGCTTGCTGTGTCTCCGATTTGGTACTCTTTATGCTTACCGCCAGCGATTTAGACCCCATGAACGCCTTTCCGCTCGAACTCGCTACCCCCGTTATCATTCCGCCAGAGGAGAGCCAGCCCTGTGCACTCGACTCGAAGTTATACTGTGCAGTATCGCTTCCAATGACGGTAAGGCTTGCGGCGTTGTTGTTCCAGTGGTAGTTAGGAGTCCAGTTTGCCCCGAACACCCCTACCGCTACGGTATAGGTTCCGGTTGTCCCAGCCGCCGTCCATGTAGCGGTATAGTTTTGGGTGGCTCCTTTTGCGATGTTCTGCCCTGTAAAGTACTTCTGGAAAACCATGTTCCCATTGGGGTCGTAGACCTCTATATCTACCATTCCATTGGTAAGAGTACCCGCAGTACATTTCACTTTTGCCTTAATGGTCACGGCTTTACCTGCGTTCACATTGGTAGGCGATACCGTTGCCGAGGAGGTAAAGGTGCTACTGGCGGCGGCAGGGAAGACATAGAGCGTAATACTCTGCGCGGGTACCGTAACCGCAAGGCTACTCCCCGTTACCGCTTTATCTGCAAGGTGGTTGATGGTATTGGCAGAGGTGAGTTGGTAGACCTGCGCCGTGCCGTTATGGGCAAAGTTCGCCAAAGAGAGCGTTATCGGCGTATCTCCCCCCAGATACTTGCTGATGACCATAACGGTCAGTGCGCCGTCTATAGTGCGGGTTGCGGCAAAAGTAGAGACGTTATCGGGGTTGGGAACGGTTGCCTGTACACTGGTGTCGCCAAACGTCGATTTGAAGCCGTCGTAGTTGCGGTACATCTTAATGGCTTTGTAGGTGGGTGTGCTAGGGTCGGGGGTTGTCCAGCGCGTTGCCATATCTAGCCCTTCCCGCCCAAAGATACCCAGAATGTCGGCTTGAGTGGTGGCTCCGTTGATATATGCCTCTGCACCCCAGTTGTACTCGGTGATACCCGTCTGCAAACCGGGATAGTAGGTGCTCACCCAGTTACGCATTCGGGGTATCAGTTGTACCTGTGTGCCAATCCACGTCTCGTCTACGTAGTTGGCATCCCAGAGGGCGCGAGTAGAGCGGTTTCGGCGTAACTGCATACTGTTGCTAACGTCGTTGCTATACTCGCCGCCTTGTGGGTAGAAATGAACGCTAAACACGTCTAGTAGGCGTGTGCCACTACTTACCTCGTTTTTGTGCAACTCACTTAAAAGCCAAGGTAGGTAGTCTTGGTTGCCGTGCGCTTTTTTGTCGGGCAGGTTATTCCACCCGTTAATACTGCCATACTGCTGGTCGTAACCGCTAAGGATATAACCGCTCCACCCCCACTCTTCCGGTCCGATAAGGATAGCGTTGGGATCTACTGCTCTGATTTTGCCGGCGTAGTCGATAATTTTGTCGCGCATCTCCTCCATCTTTACGCCTACAGGGTGTACGTCGCGGTGAGTACTAAACCAGATGCTCGGCTCGTTATCGAGATGATAGTAGCGTACTCCCCCTTTGTTGGCTACTCCCCACTTCCCCGTTAGGTGCTTTATCCAGTCTTGTTGAAAAGTGGAGTTGGAGGGAGTGTTCGCGTCGTTGGGGTTGTTGCCCGTTACGAATTTGTTGTTGCTCTTCTTAATACCGTTTCCGGCATCTGAGAACCATTGAGCATCGCTGTCGGTCTGCGCCCCGTACTTTTTGATGGAGAAACTGGAGAGTTTCCCTCGATTAGAGCCGAGTTTCGCCACCCAGTCGATAAGCGGGACGGTGAGGCTAGGCTCTGCGCCCCCTGCCCTCGTATTGGTAATGAAGGTATCTGCGCCCTCTCCTGCCACTGCGGAGGCGTAAGGCAGACTCTCGAAATACCAGTCCATACCGCGATTATCGGCGTTTAGTTTCCAGTTGTAGCGGGTAGTGGTGTTGCCGCCAGCACGGTTTAGGGGGCTATTGAGGTCGGAGAGTTGGCTGGTGCTAGCAAACGCCATTCCGTAGATGAGGGGACTAATGGGCTTTTGATTCGCTTTTGCGTCTATTTTAACCGTAATAGCGGGGTTTTGTGCGAAAGCGGAGGTCACAAGGGCAATACCAATAGAGGCTAAAAACGCACACACGCCCCCTTTGCGGAGGCGTGTGTAGGAAACAGAGGATACGGGATACATCTATTTTGAACTCCTAATACGTTAATCCAATTTTCTGTCTCTTGTAAGACGGCTTGGCAGATTAGATTGTTCCATAGAATTATGTGCTTGCTATCCATCGCCACCACAAATTGCCCATCTATATGTGACTGTGGAGAAAATCTAGAACACGCAGGAAGGCTTTCTGGACTGTAGGGTCGTCCATCTTTCCGTCGAAACCGTGTCCGTATCCCGCCATTGTCACCAGTTCGTGGGGAACACCGTGCCGAGCGAGTGCTTCCGCCATCTGAACCGACTGTGCATAGGGAACATCGGTATCTTGGTCTCCGTGTAGTAGTAAAGTCGGTGGATAGTCTGTTCCCACGTTCTGGACAGGGCAGTATGAAGCGAAGAAACCTGGCTCCTTCACCGGGTCATGCCCTCCTACTTCACGCGGCCAGAGACCGTTCTGACGGTAGTAGAGATAGAGCTGTCCGCGGTTGCGCTCCGCATCCTCCGCCGAGACACGCGGTTGCTGGCAGTAGAACGAGTCTGGCTTGCCATACCAGTCGCCGACGATATCACCATAACCATAGAAAGAGATAATGGCTCGGGGACGTGGTGTCGCACAGACCCCAGCCATAAGTGCCAAGTATCCTCCAGCCGAGTGCCCGACTACTGCGATGTGCTCTGGGTCGATGCCGAAACGTTGCGGTCCCACCTCCGCAACCCAACGAAACCCCTCTCGAATATCGGCAATGATCTCCGCCAGTTTCGTCTCTGGGGCAAGACGGTAATCAATGGAGATTACGGTGTATCCCGCGCGTCGATAGATTTCCAACTGCTCTGGATGGATTCCTTTGCGCGATCCGTACATCAGGCAACCGCCATGGATATAGACAAGAGCAGGCATAGAGTTGGAGTCTCCTATCGGAAAGTAGACATCCGCCAGAATATCTTCACCATGGACTGTCTTATAGGAGTAAGTTACGGGATTACTATTCTGCTCGCCCACGCTCATCGGCTTGACCTCCATATATTGAGAGTACGTTTGTTGCCCCCCCTCTCCCAATATTGTGCTTCTCCATCAAAATTGGTACTATTTGCGAATTCGCCCATGAATACCACTGGGGGGTGATGGAGGTAATTACTCAATCCGCGTGATATAGGTCGTCTTTGCCATGCGCCGAGTCGGGATTCGGATAGTCAATCCCTGGTTCATCAACACTGCCCCCTCGATACGCAAGATGTCGCCAGTGTCGGCATCTTCGACCTCATACGTCGCTTCAGCACACAATCCGCGTAGGGGATACGTTGCGGATTCAAAGGGGCATTGATCCCGCCGTATCGATACAACCACGGCACGTCCGAGGTCGGGACGATTCATCTGATAGGCGAACCAGTCTGTCCGGGATATAGTAACGCCCGTAAATGGGTAGTAGTCCCCGAAAAACAGATCACGTACACGTCCAAGTTCATTCAGTCGGCTTGCCAGAAGCACCCGATAGGCAGGATCTTGCGTAGCCTTCTCAACGTCGCCCTGATCCAGTGTAATACCTTGACTCAGCGTGCTACGGAAGCGATAAAGATCCTTAATGTCGCCCGTATTAGTAGTGCTGACGGGTACATAGAGCGCGAGTCCACCAGTCTGCACCTGCACACCGATTGGGTCATTGTCTGCATAACACAGGTAGTCGCTACGAAAAAGTGCGCAGCTCCGCGTTAATGCCTCAAAATCCAGGCGACGCCCACCGCTGGCACAGTTATCAATGAGCAGACCGGGATGTCGGGCGAGCAAATCGTCCCACATGGTGTAGAAGCCTTCCACGGCGCGAATCTGGGTCATACCCCGACGGTTCTCCGTATCGTTGTTGTTCCAGAGAGATAGCGGATCGATGTTGTAGTCGACGCGGAGGATATCGACACCATACTCCGTTATCTTCTGAGAGATGGCATCGGTCATCCACTTTCTTGCTTCCGGATCGCCGAGGTTGAGTAGCATAGGAGCCCCTTCGACCTTTTCACCCAGGAAGTATTCGGGGTGTTCCAGTGTCGCGGGTGAACCGTACATGGCTCGCTCTGGGTCGAACCAGAGCAGGAAACGCATCCCGAGTGCGTGTGCGGCATCGCTCACCGGCTTCAAACCTTTCGGATAGCGCAACGGGTCGTGGTCCGTGTAACCGCCATACAAGTACCAGTCATTGACAAGCGGATCGTCACAATGTGTGCCAGGAGGACCATACCAGCCTGCATCGATCCAGTAGGTGTCTATCGGCAATGCCGCTTCCTTTGCCGCACCCAGATAACGCAGGTGATCGGACTCCCGCGTACCCCAGGATGCCATGGCAACAGGCGGCATAGCCGGTCTTCCATCAATCTGAGGTGCGTGGTGCCTCAACATCAAGCGTCGGAACTGGTTGTGCGCGTCGACTCTATCACCGCCCCATGGCATCATCAGAATACGAGGTGATCGGATTTCTTCGCCTGGATGCAGGACAAGGTGGATGTCTGGCATACCCCCTTCGAACCGGAAACAGCGCGTTTCGCCCATGCGCGGTCCGCTACCAACAGGCATCTCCCTCCCTTCCGTCTGGTTGGTGTAGACATCCAGAGCCCACTGCCCTGACCATCCTATCGCGAGTATCACGCCGTTGTCTCGCGTCTGTAAATTGAAATAAGGCATACTGCCATGAGAGCCAGATGTCGGTCTACCCTGCACACAGCCAAAGTGCATCTGGTTCTTGTTGGCGAGGGCGTGTAGCACCTCCTGTAGCGGGATGAAGTCGTCTATCTTGCAGTCCGAGCCGCTCCCATAGTAGAGTACGTTATCGTGGGCACCTGTCTGGCTGGTACCAGCAGTGACGAAGGGGGGGTACTCGACGCACAGACTTAGCGCACGGATGTTCTCGACCAGCCCGCTGTCCCTATCCCCAGTGTTTTTAAAACTCAACTGCCACTCTACCGCGGCGAATTCAGGGAGCCGTGCCACTTCCACACTCACCTGTAGTCCATCGGGGGACTGAATAGAGATGTGCTGTGTATACGGGTCACCCGAATCACGGTACTCCGTGCGCCATACCCATTGATCCAAAAGGTCTCGTGAACTTACACCATTGTAGGTGAACGCAAACGGGATCGCGATTCCAGGACGAAACGACTGTTCTATCCAGGAATTAAGTTTTTCATCGGCTGTCACCGTATTGCCATAACTAAGCATCTCTCTCCCTCTCCCATATAGACAGTGCTTCCCTATCTTAGGTCATTAAAAGGCACTACCTACCAACGCTCCACCCCATCGGGTTCTAAAGCAAGGTATCATACTTACCCAAACCACCTCTCCATCTATCTTCTAGGAAGGTAAGAATGTGAAACTATGGGATGGTGACGAGATAGTTGTTGGGAAAACACCTCGTACGAAGTGACTTCGGCGCAGGCATACATAGAGCAGGTTAGTGGGCAAGAAGCCCTTCCGTCAAGAGTATGTATGATGTCGTCAGTGACGTGGTGTTTTGCCAATACGGTACCCATGTCGCTACCCTATTACCATTGCTGTAACGAGAGGGTAACTCTGTTAAGACTGTGACTACGGTAAATTGATTCGCCGAATACGGTTAAAAGGCGCACCGGTTCCTTGATTTCCGTCTGCTATCACCAAAGAGCGTCCATCAGCGGCGATGTCCATACCCTCCATCCCGAAGAGTTGGATACTCCCACCATTGCCTTCGTGGTAGCCGGGGTTGCCGTCTCCTGCTACGGTGAAAACACTCCCCGAAACGTCGATTTTACGGATACGGAAGTTGCCGTTATCGCCTACATAGATATTCCCTATTCCGTCTACCGCTACCGATTGGGGGGCTTGAAAGAGAGCGGAAGAGGCACTGCTATCTTGGAAGCCCGGCGTACCGTTCCCTGCTATGGTGGTAACAACCCCCGCCATCGTCACTTTACGAATCGCGTTGTTGTTGGCATCTGCAACGATGATATTTCCCGCGTTATCCAGTTTTACACCATAAGGGCGATTGAAGAGTGCCGCCCCACCTGTCCCATTGGCAAACCCCTTTGTATCGGGTGTACCTGCGAGTACCGCAACGGTTCCCGCCGCAATCGAGAGGAGGCTAATCGTGTGGTGGTTTACATCTGAAAGCACCAGTTTGCTTCCATCGGCAAGGAGGGCAATTCCGCGGGGTCTTCCTAAATTGCGAGCGACAACGGTTCCCGTACTGGTGTTGGTGTTGATGCGCCAAACGGTTCCACTGGTGCTATTGCGAGTCCCCGTATCGTTTTGGTCGGTCTCCACGTACACAATACCGCCGCCCCCTGCCGCGATACCAAACGGATTCACAAAGTTGGGGTTGGAGAAGACGGTACTCACGTTACCAGCGGGGTCGATTTTCCGAACGAGGTTGTTGTCGTAGTCCGCAACAAAGATGTTGTTCGCGTTGTCTACCGCGACGTTTGCGGGGTTGTTAAAGCGAGCGGCGGTACTCGCCCCATCGGTATTCCCCGACAGAAACGAACCCGCAATAAGGGAACTTTGCGCCCCCGAAATCACGCTACCACTTCCCGCATTGCACCCTACCAGCGCAAGCGAGACGGAAAGCACCATCATACCAGCACACAGACGAGAACAGATAGACATAATAGACTCCCTTATTTGCGGCGGTTACTGATTTTGACCATTGCGGTGGAGTTGCTCTTTCGCCACATAAGAGACATCTCCGTCCGAACTAGAGGCGAGTTGTTTTAGGATAGGGGTGGTCTCTGCAACCCCCATCTCACCTAAAGCGGTAGCAGACCAGCGTTGAGCGTTGAGGTTGTTGCCTTTTGCTACCTGCTCCAGAGCGGGAAGTGCCTTTGCCCCCATACGTCCCAAAGCAAGCGCGGCATGGAAGGAGGTGGTCTCCTCTCCTTTTTGAAGAACTGCCGTCAGCGCGGGAATGGCTTTTGCACCAATCGCAGTAAGCGAAGCAGAGGCGGTACTACCCAACAGTTCGGTGTTGGGGGTTGCCATGAGGGTAATAAGCGCGTTAACGACCCCCTCGTTGCCCTCAAACCCCAGTGCTTTTATCGCGGCAACCCGTAGGGTTTCGGAGTTCGTGGTGCTGTTTGCAAGGGCAAGCAGAGGCGCATTGGTTTCGGGTGCGGCGACACCCTGTAGGGCTTGTACCGCTCCGATTTGTGTGGTTTCGTCTTTGCTGTTTAGCGCAGTAACGCACTTAGAGAGTACCATCGCGACGGGCTGTGCATCCCTTACAGGTCGTCCTGCGTGTGCTAACGAGGCGATAGAGGAGGTTCGCAGTTTGATATCCGAGTCGTTGAGGGACTGTAACAGAGTATCTATCGCGGTTGCTGTTGCGATTTTCCCCAAGCCCACTGCCGCCTGAGAGCGGGCTTCGTCATCATCATCGGGGTTACGAATCGCTTCGGTAAGCATCGCCTCTCCCGAAACGTCCGCAATAAGGGCAATCGAGCCGATACAGACACGGCGCACCTGTGCCGTATCTTTGTGCATCTTCTCGTTTAGGATAGGAATAGCAGCTTTGTCTCCGATTTTACCCAGAGCCTCCCCTACGCTGACCCGAATACCCTCGTCTTTGTTCTCGAAGAGGGCATACAAAAGAGGAAGGCTAGTAGCACTCTCTTTTGCAAACAGCGGAGTCCCCAGCACGTCCCCTGCGGCGGTTCGAGAGTCTGCCTCTTTTTTCAGATACTCCACAATAAGGGGAATAGCGTTCGATACGGCTCCAATCTTCGCAAAGGTGTTTTTGGTTCCCTTTTTGATGTTCCCGTCTCCGTCTTTCAGTCCGGGCAGAAGTTCCTTGATGTGGTCGGGGCTTTGCCCTGCAATTTTAACAAGGGCGGCTACGGCACGGTCTCGTACATCTCGGTCTTGGTCTTTCAGTATGGGCAGGAGTTGCTTGACGGCGGCAGGTGTTGCGAGTATCTCCAGAGCCTCAGTAGCCTTTAGGCGCGTCTGCAAAGGCTCTCCGGTAATCGCGTCCATAAACTGCTCTGCTTTAATCAGGTCGGTGGCGGCGGCGGCGCGTTCGTTGGGCGCACCTTCGCTCATGGCGGTTACTAACCCATGAATCCGGCGGCTATGGCTTACCGCCATTCCGATAACAGCAAGCACAAATCCCGCAAAAAGGATATAGTTGAGATATTTTCGCACGTCCGTTCCCCCTAAATTGGCACATTGGATGATGGAGTTATATTACCCTGTAAGACGTAGTAATTCCTCCTTCGTTACGGGTTTGTCTACAGGTAATACCCCTTTCAAGGCAAAAACAACTTAGAGGAGTGCGAGTACTCGCACTCCTCTAACCTACCTAATCAGCAACCATATCACTCACATCCAAAACAAAGTTCAGCAGGAGCCTTCCTCTCGTTCAAGTTCGGCTTGCTTCTCACGCAGATACGCCTCCGTGCCACCAAGTTTTCCTTTGAACGCGCCGCGCCCTTGAAGTTGCTTACCTGCTTTGGGTTCTTCTAGCACCTGCGGTAATGCCATCTCTCTTCTCCTGCTCTCTACGGCTTCTCGCATCGTAGTAGCCCATACACTACGCTATCTACCAGCGCGAACCAACTCGCCTCTATCATGTTGGTAGAGACCCCTACGGTACTCCAGTCTTGGTCGCCGCCTGAACTGTCGATAGTAACGCGCACCTTCGCGGCGGTTCCCTCTTGGGTGTTCACTACGCGCACCTTAAAGTCGGTCAGTTTGATAGCGTCTAGTTCTGGGTAGAACTGGCGGAGTGCTTTACGAAGCGCACCATCCAGCGCATGAACCGGACCATCTCCCTCTGCCACTACCAACTGCTCTTCGCCGTCTACCTCTAGTTTTACGGTGGCTTCCGTGATAGTCTCCTCGTTACCCCGCTTCTCCACAATACAGCGGAACCCTTTGAGGGTGAAGAGAGTACGAAGCGTTCCGGTGGCTTGCATCAGAAGCAGGTCAAAAGACCCCTCTGCGCCCTCATAACTGTACCCTGCGTGTTCGCGCTCGGTAATGAGGTTCAGCAGTGCTTTCGCTTTGGGTGACTTACGGTCTATGTCGATACCGCGCTCGGCGGCTTTCCCTGCGATACTGCTTCCCCCTGCTAGTTCCGAGATAAGCAGACGGCGTGAGTTTCCTACCAGTTCGGGGTTGATATGCTCATAACTCGCCCCCTTGAGTACTGCGTCCGCATGAACCCCACCCTTATGTGCGAAGGCACTGCGCCCTACATAGCCCGCACGGGTATTGTGGGTAAGGTTGGCTATCTCGTCTACATACTGCGATAGCCCCGTCAAATGCTCTAGCGAGTGCTCTTTCAGACAGTCGTAGCCCATCTTTAGGCGAAGGCTTGCCATGATAGGAACAAGGTTACAGTTCCCGCAACGCTCTCCATAGCCGTTAATGGTTCCCTGAACGTGCATCGCCCCCTCCCGTATCGCCGCAATCGCGTTCGCGACTCCGCACTCCGCGTCGTTATGGGTGTGAATACCCACCAGTGCAGAGGGAAGTGCCTCTCGGACAGTAAGGACAATCTCGCTGACTTCATGGGGAAGGGTTCCTCCGTTGGTATCGCACAGTACAAGGCGGTCTGCCCCTCCGCTTAGGGCGGCGCGAAGGCAGTTCAGTGCGTAATCCGAGTTGGCTTTGTAGCCATCAAAAAAGTGTTCTGCGTCGTAGATAACGGTAGGAACCGTCTGCTTGAGAAACGCCACGCTATCCTGAATCATCTGTAGGTTCTCTTCGGGCGTGGTACGAAGCGCATAGAGGACGTGTTCCTCCCAACTCTTCCCAAAGATAGTCACCACCGGAACCTCTGCGCATAGCAACTTCTGGAGTTGAGCATCGTCTTGAGGGGCGATACCAGCGCGGCGTGTACTGCCAAACGCGGCAAGTTTCGCGTGTTTTAGGCGGACGCTCTTCATGCGCTCAAAGAACGCCTCGTCTTTGGGATTAGAGCCGGGCCAGCCCCCCTCAATGAAGTCCACTCCGAACTCGTCCAGTTTCTTAGCAATCCGAATCTTATCTTCGACGGTAAAGTTAATCCCCTCTCCTTGCGAACCGTCTCGGAGGGTGGTGTCGTAGATTTCGATGCGTTGTCGCTTGTTGTCTGGCTTGCTCACAGAAGTTTCCTTTCTTGTCTTAGAGGGCGATTTCGCCCCGTTCGCCGGTGCGGATTCGTACCGCCTCGTCTACATCCGATACAAATATCTTACCATCGCCAACCTCACCCGTCTGGGCGGCGTTTAGGATAGCCTCTACCACATCGGCGGCGGAAGCATCGGGAACCACCATCTCCAGTTTAATTTTGGGTAGCAGGTTGACTACGTAGGTGTTGCCGCGGTACTTCTCGGTGCGCCCCCGTTGACGACCATAGCCGCGTACATCTGCCACCGTCATACCCACCACCCCTACGTCCGCGAGTGCCTCTTTCACCTCGTCTAAACGTATCGGGCGGATAATGGCTTCAATCTTTTTCATCGCTCTGCTCCTTTGCAGAGGCAGGGTTTTCACGATAGCGTAGCAGTTTCGCGGGAACCCCTGCCACAACCGCGTTTGCAGGAAACGACTTGGTGACTACCGCCCCCGCCCCCACCCAAACGTTCTCTTCTAGCACAATCCCCCCGATAACGAGGGCGCGTACCCCAATCGTCACACCGTCCCGTAACTGCGGTACACCCGTGTCGGTCTCACCTACAACGACACCGTGCGTTATCGAAAGGTTGCACCCCGCTATCAACTTACTATTAAGTAGGATACTTCCGTAGTGGTCGATACGAAGCCCTGCCCCGATAGTCGTTGTGCGCGGTATCTCTATCTGTAAGAGGAAGCGCACCAGATTATACAGCAGATAGTAGAACAGGGTCGCCAACTGCTTTAGGATAGGTATGCGGCAGGTGAACATCGTCCACTGCCCAAAACGGTAGACGGCTACCGCAATGAGCCCGGGATGCGCGTAGGACTGGCTCAGTAGCCGACGTAGAAACCGAAATGACCAGGGGCGTACCTCTGAACCTGCGTAGCGTACCATATCCGCAGTGAAGGTCTTCCATAGGTTTTTGCCCCTATCTTCCGGTCTCATACGTCTCTATTTTCTAGCCGTTTAGTTCAGCGAGTACCGCGTCTGTCATGGCTTTAGAGCCTACGGTGGATTCACCTTGAAGTGCGATGTCGCCCGTGCGTAGCCCTGCGGTTAGTACCGCTGAGACCGCGCCCTCTAGTTCTGCTGCCGCCGCTTCTTGCCCCAACGAGTAGCGAAGCAGTAGCGCAACTGAGAGCAGAGTCGCCAACGGATTCGCGACTCCCTTACCCGCAATGTCGGGGGCAGAGCCGTGAATAGGCTCGTACAGCCCAAAGGTTCCGGTTGCGGTTTTGCGAGTACCCAGACTTGCGGAGGGCAACATTCCCAAACTACCCGTAAGCATGGCGGC
>OMJJ01000176.1 GCA_900299305.1 bacterium
AGCGTTATCGGTTTGCCCCATTTCGGCTCTTTCTCACGTTTGAGCGGGGGAACGGGAACGGCACTCCACTTCGCAGAGTCGCCAGCCGCGTCGGTGGTTCCCTCTAATTTGCCATCGACCAGTTGACCTTCAAAATTGAGGTCTTTCCCATTACGTCGGAACTCAAACTGGGGCGGGATACTAAACTTTACGGTTCCGTTTTTGAACTCGACGCGAGAGATAGGGCGCATACTGCCAAACTGTCCCACAAAGTAGCCCACGAGGGTCGCACCAGACTGCTTGACCTCTAGCCAAGAGGGGTAGTCGCCGCCAGCGGTGTGTACGGTTATGTCCCACCTGCCTGTAATTCCCGTTGGGCGGTTTTGCGCCTGACAAGAGGCGATAGAGAAGAGAAGGGTGGTTGCGAGAAAAGCAGAGGTCAACCACCAATAAGGTGCACGTTTTTGCATGGATAGGCTCCTAAAATTGAGTTGCGGGGATAGTTTAGACACAGAAAAGCGAGATACCTGCACAATACAAGTATCTCGCTTCTTAGTTAGGTATGGAGGTGAGGAGACTCGAACTCCTGTCCTCAGGGATATGCCCCTGACTTCTACGAGCGTGTTTCCTGTTCAGTATTCGCTCCAGACTGCCACAGGAACGAAGGCTATCTGGTCGCTAGTTTACTTTGTTGTCCCGCTCAGGGGGTAAGCACCCAAGAGTTCGGTAAGTTGACATAAGTTACACCCGACACCACCTCGGTCAACAGGAGGAGGGCGGATGTCGTAGCACTAGGCTGCGAGTGCGTAAGGTTGGTTGTTGACGTTTATAGTCTTTGCCGCTTTTAACGAGGCCCACGGCTCCTCGGCTCGCCATCAGAAACAGTACCTCCCAAGTCGACGCCGATCACCCCCAGAGATACACTCCTATTATACGCTACTTTGAGCGATTTCGCAAGAGTTGCCTCAAGCCCACGAATTAGAGCAGGAATTCTTGAAAACGCGGTAGAAATGGAGATACAGATAGACTGTACTACTACAGTGGAACTTTTAAAAGGAGATTTGGTTATGAACAACAGAACAACAAGCCGCGGTGCATGGCAAAGCGCGGCTCTTTTGGCACTCATAGGGGGAGTGGGAGTTCTTGCCCTCCATAAACCTACCCATGCAGGACAAGCCCCTGCTCCCGTTGCGCCCCCTCCCGGCGCGACGGTTCTTTTCTCTGGTACGGAGGAGGAGATGAAGAAGAACTTTGTAAAACGCGGAACTGACCAAGACGGTCACTGGAAAATAGAGGACTCCGCGATGGTGGTGGGCGGCGGTGACATCACCACACGGCAAAAGTTTGCAGACTACCAACTTCATGTCGAGTTTAAGACACCCTTCATGCCCGACAAACATGGGCAGGCACGTGGAAACAGCGGCATCGGGCTACAAGGCAAATATGAGGTGCAGGTACTCGACTCGTTCGGCTTAAAGACCCCCGGAACAGGCGACTGCGGCTCTATCTACAATCAGTCAGCCCCACTAGTCGTGGCTTCCCGCGCCCCCAAAGAGTGGCAGACCTACGACATCGTTTTCCGCCGCCCACGCGCCGGTGCGGATGGAAAACTGAGCAAAGCACGTGTTACGGTAATACATAACGGACTTGCCGTACAAAACAACTACGAGATTAAAGGGGCTACCGGTATTGGTAGCGGTGCAGACACAGACCAGCCCGATGTTATCATCTTCCAAGACCACGGCAATAAAGTAGAGTACCGTAATATCTGGATAGTGCCACTACCCGAACAGGGTTCTAGCAAGTACGACGGAGAGTAGAAAACATGATTAACAACCGCATTTTGGGGGGCGCACTGACGACGCTGTGCCTCGCCGCCTCCCTGCACTCCCACGCACAGACCTCGGTGAACTATCACGGTAGAAAAGCGTTGTCGCTAGATAACCGTGCGATTCAACTGCTAGTCACTCCAGGCGGGGGACATATCGCAAGCCTTACCCTGAAATCGGGGGCGGCAAAGGGATTAAACCCGCTCTGGCTACCCCCTTGGCAGAGCATTGAGCCGCAAGACTACCCCAAAAGCGATAAGTTTCCTGCCCCCCCAGACCCCGCAGGACCTCTGCTCTCCTCAATACTAGGGCAGAACATCTGCGTGGACTTCTTCGGTGCACCCTCTAAACCCGAAGCCGCCGCAGGAGTCCCCGTACACGGTGAAGCACCCTGCCTAAACTGGAAGATTGGAAAACAATCGGGAAACTCGCTCACCTATTCGGTTAGCCTACCCAAAGCCCAGATGAACGTAACCCGCAAAATCGCTCTGGGCAGTTCGTCTGCGTTGTGGATAACCGAGACAGTAGAGAACAAAACCGCGTTTGACCGTCCCTTCGGTTGGCAACAGCACCCCTCTTTTGGACCGCCCTTCTTGGAGAAAGGTGCCACCTTCTTCGATATTCCCGGCACAAAGAGCATGGTCTACCCCAAAGAGTTCAGTACGGGGATGCGCCTGAAGCGTGGTGAGGAGTTTGAGTGGCCCTTCGCCCCTGGTGCCAACGGCGACCAAGTTGACCTCCGCGCCTTCCCTGCAAACGGCGGTAAATCGAGCGACTACACCGCGACTATCATCGACCCCACCCGCAAATGGGGCTATGTTACCGCTGTAAACACAAAGCGCAAACTGCTTATCGGCTATGTGTGGCCCCGCGCCGACTGGCCCTGGGTAGGAAACTGGGAAGAGAACCATTTCCGCTCTGCAAAGCCTTGGCTAGGAAAAGCCGTCGCAAGAGGAATGGAGTTCGGAACGACCCCTTGGCCCGACTCCCGCAGAGATGCCGTACAGCAGAACAACCTCTTGGGGCAACCTACCTACCGCTGGATTTCCGCACAGAGTAAGCAGTCCATTGGCTACGGTCTCTTTATTGCAAACGTCCCCGCAGGTACTACGGGCGTAAAAGACGTACAGGTAGAGGGTAACTCTATCAAAGTGACCCTCGATGGCGTAGATAAAACGCTTTCGTTCCCGGTCACTCGCTAATCTGTTTGTACCCTGACCGCTCTCCACATTTTGGGGGGCGGTCTTCTTGTTTCTTACTATCTGGAGCAATATCATGTCTCAACAAAATGAAAACCGAACCATACCACCCACTATCCCACCCGTATCACGCCCCGAACAGCACACCGCCGCAACCGAACGCAGAGCCGCCTACCCTTATCGTTTTCCCAAAGACAGGCGACGCATGGGTGGGAAGTTCACCGTAGAGCAGGGCGCAGAACGCCTTTTGCGCTTCTTCTATCTGGAGCGTAGGCTGGGGCAGGGGCTAGGCTCTTGGACGCTTACTATCCCCGATTTCGAGGTAAAACTAGAGACGGGCAGACATCTTTTCTGGCACTTCGATGCCGCCAAACGTCTCCGCGACAGGCTTTTCGAGATGGAGTACCGCCTCCCGCAGATAGATTCGTACCGCGATGCTGAGATAGACACCTTTCTTGACGAACTCCTCAGCGCAAGCGACACCCCCGAAATGCTTATGGGGGTTCACCTTGTAGTTGGGCGTGCGCTGGAAGTCGCGTACCGTCACCATTGCGATGACACCTGCCCCGTCACCGATGCGCCTACCATTCGCACCCTCAAGCAGATACTGGTGGACTACGAGCCTATGCTAGAGTGGGCAGAGCAAGCAATCGAGGCTTATGTGGAGGGGGGCATAGAGGCGACGCGGCTAGAGCAGTGGCGTTGGCACTTAAAGAACCTGCTTGCGAGTATCGGAGGTGTGACGGGGTTAGAGAACCGTACTCCCGCGCCTACCCCGTTACGTATTGATACGAAACCCTACCAACGAGGGGTAATTCCTTGCCGCGACAGCCGCTTCGATACCTTCTACCACACGGGCGACTATAACGTTGCCGACGGCGCGCCGCGTTACGAAATCGGGAGTTACGAAGACCAACGGCTACGGTTTATACGCACCCAACGCGACGAGGTAGATGCTATCGAGGCGTTTGGAACCTTCTTGTGGGATATTCGCTTCCGAGACTTTCAGGCGGAGTACGACCTCGCACGGATTACATGGGATGAGGCAAGACACACGGAGATTGGGCATAACTCCCTGCTTACCGCAGGTTATGACCCCTACGAGATGCCGAATCGCCTCACCAGCAGCACCTGCCGAGGTCCTATGGAACCCGAATATGCGATGGCGGAAATCAACCTGTTTGGTGAGATTGGGGTTCTCAAAACGATTGGGCAACTGATAGACGAGGCGCGTAATCGTAACGACACGCTACTCGCCCATATCAGCGATTACGTTCGAGCCGACGAGCGTACCCACGTCCGCAAAGGTCAGCACATCCTCAAGGTGATGACGGGGATGGGGATGCAGGAGCTAGAACTCAAGACCCGCGAACTGTTTACCGAGTGCCTCGTGAATTTGGGAGCCGTGAAGATGGACGGTGACATCTTTACTCTGGAGCGCGAGGAGATAGAGCGGTTGGTAGGGGAGTAGTGGGCAAGCCACCCTCCCCTATCTCTCTACCGTATCTCTAGGGTAGTTCCTCCTGTCTCTACGTGGAGGTCGGGCGCGTACATGGGTTGTAAGAAGGTGGGAAGCACCTTATAGGTACCCGGTGTTCGCGCCCGTAGGTTGTACTCTAGTACGTGCTTACCTGCAGGGATATTTTGTGCAAAAAAGGCGATTTTCTGGTCTCTTACGTCTACTTGCGACCACCAGTAGTGCCAACCGCTCACCACTTCGTCTTCAGTTCCCCGTTCCGAAATGGCGCACCCTGCGGGGTATGGGTCTTCGATAAGAACGTGGTCGAGGGCTTGTGGAGTGTAGATAGTCAGGCGTACCCGAATGTTATCGCCGCTCTTGAGTTGGTTGCCTGTCTCCTCTGTATCAAGGCTCCACGTGTTGTTTTTGCCCTGCTTTGAGGTGAGGCGCAGATACTCGCGCTCTATGCGGAACCCAGTGGGAAACACCTCTTTGATTTCGGGAGTCTGCACTGTTTGACGCATCTCTAAAGCATAGAACACAGGGCTGTTTCCACCTACGCGCTCTAGGGTCACGTCGTTCTTTTCGGGCTGTAAGACGTTCAAGGGTATCTTTACCTTGAGTTCGGCGGTTCTATCACTTGCGCTAACAGGGACACGCTGAATCTCCTTGCCGTTTACGCGGACAACCACCTCACCCATTGGGCTAAAACTCGGCTGTGTCTGCAAGTAATCCCCAAGTGCCGCGAGCACGGCTAGGGTGTCGCGGGTAGAGACCCAGTAGGTTCCTGTGCGCTTGTACATGAGCCAGCGCAAAGTAGGCAGTATCTTCGGGTCGTTTGGCTTACGCGCTATTAGTACGCGCAGAGCCATTGCCGTTGTGGTAATGTCGCTCTCGAAGGTACCGACTTGGCTCTGCCAGAAGTTCATATCCCGCTTTGAAATCCTCCGCGAGTCGATGCGTTTGATAACCGCCTTATCCTCTTTCCCAAAGAGCCTATCTGCAAAGAAGAGATAGGCGAGTGCTTCCGTACTCATACCGTCTAGTCGTAAGGTGGGACGGTAGCGGTTGTAAATCTCGCTGTCTCCCAACTTCGCGAAGGCATAGAGTACCATCGCATAGTACTCTTTCTGTGGGTCGGCGTTCTCTTGGGTGGGCTTGTCTAGTAAGGCTTTCACACCGCTCTTAGCGAGGGTTAGCATCTGCTCTGGAACAGCGTAACCCTGTGCTTTCGCCTCTGCTAGTCCGTAGAGTGCGTAGGCGGTCATCCAGAGGTTTGCCTCGTCGTATCGCCACCAGCCCCACGTTCCTTTCTCCTTGTTCTGCATCTCGAAGATACGCTTGATACCTGCCTTCACCATCTTCTGCATCTCCTCCGGTTGTAGCGGAGAATTGCCCTTGAAGGTCTTCTGTACCATGAGGTCGGCAAGGTAGCGGCTGGTAGTCTGCTCTACGCACCCATAGGGATAGCCCGTGATATAGTCCAAAGACCCTAGTAACGCCCCTGTAAGGTTGGGGGTTAGTATCAGGGTGAGACGGCTGTGGTTTGGGGCGGCGTGTGGGTCGAAGCGTACCACCTCTACCTGCGGACGTTGCGATGTTACCTGCCCAGAGAAGGTCTGGAACTCAGTGCGCCCATGGGGTTCGATGGGCAGAGGCATCTCTACGCCGTCGGTATAGGGGTGTGTACCGCCAAGCGTCCATGCCGTAACACGCAGTTTCGCGGTTCCCGACTGCTCGGCGACTACGTTCCAATCTACGGCTTTCTGCTCACCGGGTTGGAGGGTGATGCGTTGGGTGTTCTCGCCCTCTACTTTCAGGTTGTCTGCCTTTAACCGCACGAGGGCGGTTTGCGGTGTCCCCGTGTCGTTTAGCACAATCGCGGAGAGTTGAGAGCGGTCAAACTGCGTAAGGAAGCGCGGCTTCTCTAGGCGTAGCAGGAAGTCCTTTGTAGAGAGCAGTTTCGAGGTCTTCCAACCGATACGGGTATCGGTGGTGTGTGCAAGAACTGTTGCCCGCCATGTCGTCAGGTTATCTTGTAGGGGGACGCTAATCGTCGCTTCGCCTTGCGCGTTCGTCTGTAGTGAGGGGTTCCAGTAGAGGGTATCGGGGAACTTTTTACGCGCCGTCATCTGCGGTTCGGCTTTGTCGGCATCTCCCAAATACTCTACCGCAAACGAGAAGAAGGTCTGCACACGGTTAAATCGCTTGGGGTAGAAGTTCTCTGCTATCGCTTTCAAACTATCCTCGCGGAGGGCATAGATAGCCTCGTCCACTACCGCCATAGAGAACTCACACGCGATAGGCTTGCCCTGTGTGTCTGTGGTACGTACTTTGTAGGTCACTCTGTCTTGAGGCTGATAGCGGGGCAGTGCGCCCTTTACACTGGGTCTATCGGGGGTAACGTCGATATTGATGTTGTGTTCTGCGGTAGCGACCCGCAGAGAGGTGTGGCTCTGTGCAAAGTGCTTGTTCTTCACATAACACGCCCCCAACTCCACGTTGGGACCATACTCCGCCCGAACGGGCAGTTCTACAATGGTACTGCAGCTGGTAATGGGTACGACCCGCTTGTCGTAGATGCGGTCTCCCTCTACGGTAAGGAGAACCTTCTGCCCGATTTTTGCGGTGTTAATCAGTACTCTTGCGGTCTCTCCTGCGGCATAGTTCTTTTTATCGGTAAGGAGGGTGAGGTCGGTATACTCCATGTCGAGGTTATCGCCGGACTTCCCCACCACCCAGAGGTTTGACCTACCTAGCACAGCACGTCCTGCACTGTCTTTGGCGCGTGCTTTCAGCATAATATCGCCCGATTTTTGCGGGGTGTAACTCAAGACTACCTGCCCCTGTGCGTCTGTAGTTCCGTTAAGGGTGGAGAGTAGGGTGTATATCGACTTTTCGCCTCCCTCATCCCAATCATGTCCTTCCCACCTTTGCCGTCCACTCTCTAATGTGAGGGGCAGGTTAGGAATGGGGTTCCCCTTCTGGTCTTTGGCGGTAACAAGGATATTGGTAGGCTGGTTTGGTGATACAGCATACCCCTGAGGAAGTACCGAGAGGAGTACCTCCCCTGCCACGACTCTCACCTTCCCCTCAAGGATAGTACTTGCCTCTTGCCCGCTAGGCTGTACCTCCGCATGAATGTTGTACTGTAGGCTCTGCGGTGCGTCAGGGTCTTTGAAGGCGGGTGCAGGAAAACGAACGACCAGTTTGCCGTTCACATCCAGAAAGCCCTCACCATGCAGAGAGGTGTTACCCGCCTCTTCCATAGAGGTATGGCGCGTATATTCTGGTAAATCCTCCGAAAAATCGCTTTCGGAGTCGTCGGTCTCCGTACTCCAGTCGGTGTTGGAGTAGGTACTCCACGTCACCTTTGTACCTGCCATCGGCGCACCAAAATAGTACTGCCCACTAATGGTAAACTCTACCTGCTCATTAGGTAGATAGTAGGGTTTACCGGGCGTTACCTTTACCTCGAACTCCGGCTTCTGGTACGAAGCGATAACAATGTCGTGGGTAAAAGTCTCTCCTCCGATATGTGTCACCATCGTATAGACACCAGTGGGTGCATCGTCGGCGAGGGTAAGAGAGCCTGAAAACGCCCCGTAAGCATTGGTTTGCAGAGTCTGCTTGAAGTAGGTTTCGTCCTGCTGGTCGTGTACCTGCACCTCCACACTCGCATTAGCAGGGACGGTATAGGGGTGTGCGATGTCTTCTGGGTTCGAGAGCGGCTTGCTGTTATCAAGGTAGGGGGCTTTTAGTTGCCGAACAATCCCCTTAAACTGAATCAGCTGACCGGGGCGATAGATAGGGCGGTCTGTATAGGCATGAACGCGGTACTCCCCTTGCCCCTCGTTGGTGTACCCCTGCGCCGCAATCGCTTCGTCGTCGCCATGCCGCGCAATAATCCACATCCGATTCGCACCCGCATCATCGGCACTCGCCCGTCTTCCTTCAAAGTCGATGCGGCTCTCGCTCAAGCCGTTCTCATCGGAAACCGTCTGCGAGAGTTGATTCTGCCCCTGATAGGCGGTAAGAGTCACCCCAGAGAGCGGCTTGCCCGTCTGCATATCGGTTGTGTAGGTAAGCATCTGAGAGCCTACCTGCTTCACCACAATCGCGGTATCTGTTACCAGTAGCCAACTCCACCCCTGTTCTTTGCCATGCTCTACATCCAATAAGTAGAAGCCCCGCGCCAACCTGCCAAAATCTAGCCTCTCGAAGAAAAAGCCCGATACATCCTCTTTGAGAATGGGCAGTATCTTCTCCCACTGCTTTGTCGGCGGCTCCATCCCTTTAGGCTCTAGCATGGTCTTGGGCAGGAGCCCCTCTTTTGCTGACTGCCCCCAAGCGTAGGTACGAAAGTCGTTTACCCGCTCTGAGTTGTTTAGCACTTGTGACACACGGGTTCGGAAGAGGCGAATTTTCAGGCTGTCTTTGTGGGGGTATCTGCCCGAATCTATAAACCCATTGACGGCGATTTTCGCACTCTCCGCAGAACTAAAAACGCGCATATGTTGTACTACCGTCATACGTGGCTCTGTGGGACGAACGGCGACCTCTACGTCGGTGCGATTGCCCTCGAATACATCACAATGGCTTTCGCCGTTCGTATGCCTTTGGTACACCGTTATCTTATACCTACCGGTGGGTATTCGGGGCATAAAGAGAGTGCCGTTGTTGTCGGTGCGAATGGTAAACGACTCTCCTTCACCTATCGGGTTAATGTAGACGCGAGCACGGGCGGCAGGCTTTTGCGTTACGCTATACACTACCTTACAAGAGAGGCTACCTACCGAGGTCTGGGTCTCCAAGTCGGCGCGTAGTGCGTACCAGACAACAAAGAGTGCTACCAGTAGGCTGAAAGAGCGCGGCAACAGCCCCCGCAAAGAGGACAAAGAGCGAGTACCCATTACTTTCCTCCTTCGGGTTCCGAACGAAGCTTGCTTACAAAGCGGCTACCGTAGTCGTTTAGAAGTGCCAGCACACCAAGCGTTCCCAAGATGTAGGTTAGTACCTTTATCTTCATAGTGTTCGTAGCAACCGAGTGTTCTACCACCAAACCCGACCACTGGTTTTGTGCCACACAGAAGATAACCGCGACCATCATAGGAAACCACACCGCCTCTACAGGAAGTGCGCTCATTTTGGGTTCGGTGGTCTGTGTGAGAGGATAAAGCGTCTGCCCCTCCGTAAAGAGTACTCCTAGTGCCACCCCCCACAAAAGCCACTGCGCTATTTTCATATCGAAGAGGTAGAGAGAGAGTAGGGGAATGGCTACCGCACACGCACCCACAATAACAGCACGTATTTTGGAGCCGCTTGCTTGGCAGAAGTAGGTCGCGAGTACCACCGGACTCACCGCCCCAACCAGTAGTGCTAATAGGCGGTAGTAGTCGTAACTTTTATCCGACCATCCATTTCCAAAGCGTTGGTCAAAGAGGCGGTAGGTGTAGAGTATCACCACAAACAGCATAAGGCGTAGGAGGTGTAGAACCGAATTTGGAGTGGGAGTATCGGCTACGTGGGCATCGGTCAATAGCGACAGCACCGCGAAACTGACAGGAAGCCAGCACCCCAGTAAGAGAAGCCCAATACCCACTCCCGCATACAACCGAAACGCCGTAAGGTTCAGCGCGATAAGAACGAGTACCGCGACCATGTTGTGTTGCCAGCCGGTAGGGGCAGAGGGTTCGATTTTACGCACTCTCTCGGCTATCAGCCACCAGAGCAGTAGCCCCATCGCCATGCCCAGCATGACCAGTTTGAAGATAATCTCCTCCAGCACAAACCGTGTAGAGACCGCCTTTACCAGTAGTAGAAGTAGTCCCCCAGAGAGCAGTAACTGCCCTACTCGTGCGCCCGTAGTTGTGCCGTCGGTATCGGAGAAGAGATGTCCTAGTAGACGGTTACAGAGGTCTCCGAGCGGCATTTTGAGCGATAGCCGCGCCAGTAGCCCACTCGGAAGCGAAACTAGTGTAAGTAGAAACGGTATCCCCCCTGCAATCAGTAGAACAAGAGAACTCCACGCCGTCTTCTCTAGTCCGCCTTTAAGGGTAATGGGGGCGCGGTCTTCGCCTAGCATCACCATCACACACAGGGTAAGCAGAAAGCCCGTTCCTAGCATGAGGGGGGCGAGGACGCGCCTATCCTCCTTTGTGCCGCGAAGATGTGCGCCGGCGACGGGGAGTAGCATCGTCACCCAACTAATAGCGATGCCAACCATAGAGTCGTAGAGAGAGGTACGGAACCATATCAGGGGAACGGCGCAGAGCATGACAGGTAGAAAAAGCCCTGTGGTAACGGCAAAGGGAAAGAGGGTCTGGTCGCCATGTTCACGAGAGTAACGGGCGAGCCTTCTTGCCACCCAAGCAGTTAAAAACGCCGCCTCACCGCCCATAAATATCACTTTGTTTAGTGCCTGTCCGGGCGAGAAGAGGGGGGGCTTATTGAGCATAGTAAGCACAAACCCTACCGTAAGCAGAAGCCAACCGAAATTGATTGCCGACTGTATGGATTTGTCATGCTCTCCCTTCTCTTTTGGACGACAAAGAAGTGCCAAAATTACCCCTGCGAGTGCGCCGATAGCACTCACAGAAAACGCAATAACAAGCAGTGTTCGACCCATAGTTGACCCAAGCCTTTCTCCCCTCAAGTGTGAGGCATTTACTCTCTTTTAGGACGTTTTATTGTGCCTATTTGTGGCATAATTGTCAATAGTTTTTTTTAAGCGGTTTTACAGGGCAATAAAAGGCATTGAGTGGCTATTTTCGAGAGAATATCCCTAGATTCTGGGTAGTGACTAAAAGCCGAAAACAACTCATTAGCAGGATTTTGGGGTACGATTGTTGAAATAGCCGTTAGGTATTTTCTGGCAAGGATGTGAGATGATAACACCGCTTGAGTGGCAAGAACCCACCCCCTACACCCAAGAAAAACAGGCACGAGCAAGGCTAAATAAGATAGC
>OMJJ01000177.1 GCA_900299305.1 bacterium
ATCCTCACCCGCACCTCTTGTAACTCTGGTGGGTGTCATGGGGCGGCACAAGGCAAAGGCGGGTTCAAACTCTCGTTAGCAGGTTTCGACCCCGATAACGACTACGACTGGATAACCCGCGCAAACCTTGCACGCCGCATAACTCCCTCCCAACCCGATAACAGCCTCTTCCTACGCAAGCCCACTCTCGGCGTGGTACACAAAGGCGGCAAGCGGTTCGATGTCTCCTCTCCCGAATACCGCCTTCTGCGGGACTGGATAGTAGACGGTATGCCCGCCCCCGACCCCAAAGAGCCGCAAATAACCAAACTAGAGGTCTATCCGCAAAACCGTACCCTGCCCCTCGGTAAAACCCAACGCTTTATCGTAACGGCAACCTATAACGACAACTCAAAACGCGATGTCTCCGCCGAGACCCTCTTCACCTCCAGCGACGACAACGTAGCAAAAGTGACCCCCGACGGTGAGGCAAACGTAATGGGAAGTGGGGAGTGCGCTGTTATTATCCGTTATCAGGGACTATCCAAAACGGCACGAATTATCTCTCCCTTCACTGCCCCGCAAAAGGTAGACCTAGAGCAAGCGGCAAAAGGCAACCCCATCGACAAACTGGTACTCGGTAAGGTGTTTGCGCTAGGGTTAGAACCCTCTCCTATCGCCTCCCACTCCGACTTTCTGCGCCGTGTCTACCTCGATACCATAGGGCTACAGCCCACCGTAGACGAGACCCGAAAATTCCTGTCGGACACTGACCCGCAAAAACGCGAAAAACTTATCGACGAACTCCTCAGCCGCCCCGAATTTGTAGACTTCTGGGCATTAAAATGGGGAGACATTCTCAAAAGTACCCGCAACATCCTAACCGAAAAAGGCATGAACTCGCTCCATATCTGGCTACGCAAAAGCGTTGCGGAGAACAAGCCTTGGAACCAGTTTGCGCGGGAACTCCTACTCTCACAGGGAAGCACCTTTGAAGAGGGACCTGCCAACTACTACCGTGCCGCAAACGGCGCAAACGAACTTGCCGAGATGACCTCACAGGTCTTCTTGGGAGTACGTATGCAGTGCGCGAAGTGCCACAACCATCCCTACGAAAAGTGGACGCAGAACCAGTACTATCAGATGGCAGCGTTCTTCGCAAGAGTTCGTACCAAACCCGGTAAAACCAACGATGACCGCCATGTATTTCTTGCCCGTAATGGAGATGTGTCGAACCCACGTACCAAAAAGATCGCCGTTCCCACCGCCCTAGACGCACAACCGATTCCCGCAACTTTCGATGGCGACAGGCGCGAACCGCTAGTAGACTGGCTTACCTCTGACAAAAACCCCTTCTTCTCGCGAGTGATTGTCAATCGACTATGGAAGCACTTCATGGGACGCGGTCTGGTGGAACCTGTTGACGATTTGCGTGTCTCGAATCCCCCTTCCAACGATGCACTGCTCGACTTTTTGGCACAGGACTTCGTAAGGCATGGGTACGACCTCAAGTACCTCATGCGCTCCATTATGCTAACCCAATCCTATCAACGTTCTGCCATACCCACCAAAAAGAACGTACAGGATACCAAATACTACTCACACTACGCCTTCAAACGGCTAGGTGCAGAGCAACTTATGGAGGCGGTGACATCGGCGACAGGCGTACCAGAGAAGTTTGCCGGCTACCCAAACGGTACTCGTGCTACCCAACTCCCTGACCCCGCCGTACCCTCCTACTTCTTGGAGTTGTTTGGACGACCTGCTCGAAATATCGCTTGCGAGTGCGAACGCTCAGACGAACCCAACCTAGGGCAGATACTCCACCTAATGAACAATGCTAGCATCAATGGGCGTATTCTTAGTAAAGAGGGGCGGGTGGCACAACTCTTCACCGCAAAAACACCCACCCCGAAGGTAGTAGAAGAGATATACCTCTCTGCGTTGGCAAGGTATCCGAACGCAGAAGAACTCAAAAAGACCACTCAAGCCATAGACAAGTCTAAAACTCCGCAAATCATGGCAGAAGACCTACTCTGGGCGTTAATGAACTCGAAGGAGTTCCTCTTTAACCACTAATGAACCGACGAAGCCTCAACACCACTCTTTTCGCAGTAGTCTGCGCCCTTCTCTTAGGTACGAGGGCGCAGGCACAAAGCAAAGGCGATTTTATCTCCTTTCAAAAGCAGATTGCTCCTATTTTCCGCGCCTCCTGTATCGGTTGCCACTCCGAAAAGAGTGCAATGGGAGGGCTTATCCTCACCTCCTACGCCAAAACCATGAAAGGCGGCAAAGGGGGCGCACAGGTTGTAGCAGGAAAGAGTGCCGATAGCAAACTGGTGAAATATCTCATCGGTACGGCGCAGCCCAAAATGCCCATTGGGGGAACCCTAAAGACCGCAGAAATCGACCTCATTAAAAAATGGATAGACCAAGGGGCAAAAATAGACCCCTCTCTACCCGATACCCAAGCCCCACCCCCTATCAAAATGCCAATGAGGGCGGTTCCTGCCCCCATTACCGCTCTGCTCTTTCTACCCGACAACAAAACCCTCCTAGTAGGAACCTATCGGCAGGTGCAGTTCTGGAACCTAGAGACAAAACAGATAGAAAAAGTGTGGGATGGGCACGCCGACACCGTTCGTTGCCTTGCCCTCAGTAAAAGTGGTAAGCGACTCGTAGCAGGAGGCGGCACTCCCGGTGCGGGAGGTGAGATTCGGGTACTCAACCTCGAAAACTTCCAGACGGTACTCACCCTTAACGAACATTCGGACATTGTAAACGCGGTTGTCATCACCCCCGACGATAAGAAAATCCTCTCCGCAAGCACCGACAAATCCATTAAGATATGGGAGATGGAGACGGGCAAACTGCTCAATACCCTACGTGACCATGCCGACGCAGTATTCGGGCTTGCCATTAGCCCCAACGGGAAGTTAATCGCCTCTAGCAGTGCCGACAGGAGCGTAAAAGTCTGGAACGTAGAGACCGCAAAGCGTATCTACTCGCTAGACGCGCATGAAGACTGGGTTTTCAGCGTCGCCATAAGCCCCAACGGTAGTCGCTTTATCTCTACCAGTTCCGACAGCTCCGCAAAACTGTGGAACTTCGGAGAGGGAGGAAGCGGAGTAGCGTTCGGTATCGGACATGGGGGCGCAGTACTAGCAAGTGCATTCACGTCGGATAGCCAGCGGTTCGCAACTGCCTCCGCCGATAAAACTATCAAACTCTACCGTGTAGACGGCAACAACTACAAAACCCTGACCGATGCAAAAGACTGGGTCTACTCTGTGCGCTTTAGTCCAAACGACAAACTGGTAGCAGGAGGCACATGGGATGGTTCGGTTCTCCTCTGGAACACAGAGACGGGCAAACTAGAGGCTACCCTCTCCACCCTCCCCGAAACCAAAAAGAAGTAGTACAGAGGATTTTGTGGGTATGACCACCCCTTCTCTTATCCGCCTCTCCTGTCAGGCGATGGGCTGTCTGTGTGAAATCTATCTGGGTGGAGAATCACAAACAGAGTTGGAGGCAGTTGCGGCAGACGCGCTTGCCCTCCTAAAGCAGTGGGAGCAACGCTTTAGCCACTACCTCCCACAAAGCGAGATATGCCAACTCAATGCGAACGCATATCGCCAGCCCGTAAGCGTCTCACCATATCTGTTTAGCCTCCTTCTTCGCCTCAAAACCCTCACAGAGCAGACAGAAGGGGCGTTCGACCCCACGGCGGGGCAACTGGTAAAGGCGTGGGGGCTATTTCGGCAAGGAACACTGCGCGGGGAAGAGGTCTCACCTCCCTCACGAGAAAAAGTCCATCAAATTGTGCAGGAGATTGGTTGGAGCAACGTAGAATTAGACACTAAGCCGCAAACCGTCACCTTTCTCACTCCTTTTGTAGAGATACACTTGGGGGCAGTAGGCAAAGGGTTTATCGTCGATGAAGTTATCGGCTATCTGCGGAAGCAGGGTATCGAACAGGCTTTAGTGAACGCAGGGGGTAGTTCTATCGCAACGATTGGAACCCCGCCAAACAGCGACCACTGGCATTTGGGGATAGCAGACCCGTGTGATAGCGCAAACACACTGGGATATGTGCTACTACAAGCCGACGAATGCCTCTCGACATCGGGGAGCATGGAGAGCGCGAAAACGCCCAACGGAGAGCGTGTCTGCCACCTCTTCGACCCGCGCAACGGAAACCCCGTAGCGTTTCACGGCTCAGTCTCGGTACTCTCCCCTACCGCCTTAGAAGGGGACGCGCTCACCACCGCGTTTTTCGTAAATGGAGCGGCTTGGACAGAGACCTACTGCCAACACCGCCCCGATATTCAAGCCTTGTGGATTGAAGTTGATGAGGATGCAATCGCGCCTTGCCTAGCCTGTTTTTCCGCTACGCAGAGTCGCTTCCTACAATGAGGAGATTTTAGTAATGACAGAGGTACGTATCAACGCGCTTTCAAGGCGCGAGTTTCTACAAGAATCGGCAACCCTATCCACCGTCGGAATTGCCGCGCTAGAGGCTACTTCGGCACACGCCCAAGCCAACCCCGCCCCCCTCCGTATTGGGATTATTGGTCCCGGTTCACAAGGGCAGTTCGACCTCAAAAAGGCGATAAAAGTTCCCGGCGTAACGTGTGTAGCAGCGGCAGACATCCTCGACCTAAACCTAAATGCCGCTCAGAAAATCGCCCAGATACCCGACGATAAACTCTACTCCGACTATCGCCGTCTTCTGGATGATAAAAGCATCGACGCGGTAATGGTAACGGTTCCACTCCCTCTCCACGCAAAAGTGACCATAGACGCGCTCAACGCAGGCAAGCACGTCTTTTGCGAAAAACTGATGGCGTACACCATCGAAGACGCGAAAGAGATGGCACGAACCGCCAAGCGTACCGGCAAAATTCTCCAAATTGGACACCACCGCGCCTCCTCTATAGGCTATAACCACGCCTACGAACTAATGAACACCAAGCAGGTCTGCGGCAAAGTGACACACGTTCGCGCTCAGTGGAACCGTAACGGCGCATGGCGGCGCAGTATCCCCGGTCAGGCGAAAATGTTGGCGGGGCGCGAGTACTGGCACGATATGGAGCATCTCGTCAACTGGCGGCTCTACAAGCGCACCTCACACGGGCTAATGGCAGAACTAGGCAGTCACCAGATACACGTTACCAACTGGTTCCTAAACGCGGTTCCCCATGCCGTTATGGGCGTAGCAGGAATAGACTACTGGAAAGACGGGCGCGATGTATGGGACAACGTTCAGTGCATCTACGAGTACCCCAACGGCGTAAAAGTGACCTACCAGTCGCTAACAACCAACCAGTTCGACGGCTTTCAAGAGGAGTTTATGGGCGACAAAGGAACCCTGATAACCACCGTAGGCGACGGAAACATGGATAAAGGGCTACTATACCGCGAACCCAAAGCCGAGACCCTCGACTGGGCGCAGTTTACCAGCAAAGAGAAGGGCGCAAACGGCAAAGAGGGCATCGTGCTAAATGCCTCCGCCACTAAGAAACTAAACACGGGCGCGAAAATTGGCGAAACCACCCTCTCCACCGCAGGAGACGGCAAAGACGCTTACGACCTCGAATTCTATAACTGGGCGGCAAGTATCCGCGAAGGCAAAAAGGTCTTCTGCGACTACATGGAGGGCTTACGTGCCTGTGTTGCTACCATCAAAGCAAACGAGGCAATGACAAAATCGACGCGAGTGGAGATTCCCGCTCACCTCTACGAGATATAGCCTTTGTCCTTATGTCTCGCCCCATTCTGTTTTTCCGATAGAAGGGGCGAGATTTAGGGTATAATAGGGGTGTGTTTGTCGCAGAAGACGGCACAAGATACGATTTTAGCGCGGAAGAAACAGTCTCCGCGCTCTTTTTATGAGACGAGAAAGACAGAATGCCCACCTATACACAGGATAAAATTCGGAGTATCGCCATTATTGCCCACGTCGACCATGGGAAAACCACCCTCGTCGATGGTCTGCTACGGCAAGGCAATATCTTCCGTGCCAATCAAGATTTCGCCGAGCGCGTCATGGATAGCAACGCCATAGAACGTGAGCGCGGCATCACTATCGTAAGCAAAAACACCGCCGTATTCTACGAAGGCTACAAAATCAATATCGTAGACACCCCCGGACACGCCGACTTCGGCGGCGAAGTAGAGCGCGTTATGAAGATGGTAGACGGCGTACTCCTCCTTGTAGATGCCGTAGATGGACCTATGCCCCAAACCCGTTTCGTAACGGGTAAAGCACTCGCGCAAGGGCATAAAGCCATTGTCGTCGTCAACAAAATAGACCGCGCCGATGCCCGCCCCGACTGGGTAGTAGACCAGACCTTCGACCTCTTTGTAGAACTAGGCGCAACCGAAGAGCAACTCGATTTTCCCATCGTCTACGCCTGTGCCAGACAGGGAATGGCTACCCTAGACCCCTCACTGCCTAGCAACAGCCTACAACCCCTCTTCGAGACCATCCTATCGCAACTCCCCGCCCCCAAAGGCGATGTGGAAGCCCCCCTACAGATGCTTATCTCCAGCCTAGACTACGACGAGTATCGGGGACGCTTTGGAATTGGGAAGGTGCATACAGGGAAGATACACCCCGGCGAATCGGTCTCAATCGTAAATCGTAACGGGGAGGTACGTGCGGCACGAACCGTCAGTACCTTCGTCTTCGAGGGTCTTAAAAAGGCAGAACAAGAAGAGGTTATCGCGGGAGAAATCTGTATTGTAAGCGGTATCCCCGACATCGCTATCGGCGACACCATCACTCACAAAGACCATCCTATCGCAATCCCCTCCCTTGCCGTAGACGAACCCACCCTTCGTATGGCGTTCAGCGTCAACAACAGCCCCCTCGCAGGGCGCGAAGGCACGTTCTGTACTAGCCGCAAACTGCGTGAGCGTCTGCTTCGTGAACTAGAGACCAACGTAAGCCTCCGTGTAGAAGAGACCGAAAGCGCAGACACCTTCCTCGTCAGCGGACGCGGTGAGTTGCACCTTGCTATCCTCATCGAGACCATGCGCCGTGAAGGGTACGAACTGCAAGTCGCACAGCCCGAAGTTATCTTCCAAGAGGACGAAAACGGCAAACGGCTAGAGCCTTTCGAGAAGGTAGAGGTCGAAGTCGCAGAAGAGTATCAGGGCGTAGTGGTCGAGGAACTAGGGCGGCGGCGCGGCGCAATGCAAGATATGCGCGTCGGTAATGGTAGCGTCTACTTTACCTACCGTATTCCTACCCGTGGACTACTCGGATTTCGTAACGATTTCCTAACAGCAACACGCGGAACAGGCGTTATCAATACCCTCTTCGATGGCTACGACTCTTTTGCCGGCGATATTGGCAAAACACGCAACGGCTCCCTACTCGCTACCGAAACCGGAACCACCAACCCCTTCGGACTCTCGAACGCAGAAGAGCGCGGTACGCTCTTTGTGGGACCGGGCGTAGATACTTACGAGGGCATGATTGTAGGAAAGCATATCCGAGACACCGACCTAGAGGTAAACGTCTGCAAACTCAAGCAACTGACCAATATGCGCTCCTCCACCAGCGATGTTTCGGTACGCCTCACTCCCGCCACCGAGATGAGCCTAGACCGCGCCATTGAGTACATTGGGTCGGACGAACTGGTAGAGATAACCCCGAAAAATATCCGGATGCGAAAGAAGATACTGGATACCAACCTGCGTAAGCGTTCCGAAAAACAACTTACCGGCGCAAAAGCGTAGCCTTTACTCAAAAATTTGGAACTTAGGACGCGCTAAAGCAGTCTATTGGGTAAGCAAAACAAGTAGATTGGTGTCGTTATGGGCATTACAGACTCCGAAGCCCCCGCCTCCTACGGGGCAATCTATCGGACAGGCGAGTTTGTTCAAAAAGGGAATGTACTGGGTCTCTCTCCCAATCACAAGTCGGTAGTCGTTGCACCGATAAGTGGTTGGGTACGCCTCTTAGGTGAAGAAGAGACCCCTGCTTTGCCGTTGCGTGTGGAGATTTGGCTCTCACCTACCTTTGGGGAAGAAGCCGACTTTTTGGTAGAAGTCGCACGATAAAGAGGGGCAACACGTTATGCCCTCAATGCGGCGAGTACTAAGGTGAGGTCGTCATCGGTACGCTCTCTGAGGCGGGGGGAGGTAAGGAACTGCTCTAACTGAGCGTGAGCAGAATCTTCGTCCTCAATATGTGTCGCAAACTGAAACAGTGGCGTAAAGAACGGTGGGTGAGGCACACACTCCTGTTGACGCAAAGCGAGATGTTGCAACCCATCGGAGAAGGCGGCGACATGGGTCACACTGCCGCAGTAGAGTGGTGTGTCTATCGGTTCGCCCTCTGTTAGAGCCGTAAGAAAGCGGGTTTCGTTCTGGTACTCGCCCGTTTGAGGTGCGGTAAGCGTGTGCAAATCCCCCGTCGCATCACGTACCACTATCGCGCCATCCCCTATTTGCGCGGCAGAGACCCC
>OMJJ01000178.1 GCA_900299305.1 bacterium
CTTCCTCGCGATGGAACTCGGTGTAAGCGTTGCAGAGGTAAATGCCTACGTACTAGGGGGACACGGCGACGATATGGTTCCGCTCATTGGGAGTACCAATGTGGGCGGTATCCCCATCTCCAAACTCATTCCCGCCGACAGGTTGAACGCGATTGTCGATAGAGCGCGTAAGGGCGGTGGCGAGATTGTTAGCCTCCTCAAAACGGGAAGCGCGTTTTATGCACCCTCCGCCGCTATCGCACAGATGATAGACGCGGTTATCAATGACCGAAAGCGTATCCTGCCCGTCTCCGTTTACACAGGTGACAATGAAGGTGGATACGGTATCAGTGACCTCTATCTGGGGCTACCTGCACGTATCGGGGCAACGGGTATCGAAGAGGTGGTGGCTATCGACCTGACAGACGACGAGAAAGTAGCATTGGAGAACTCCGCGAACTCGGTGCGCGACCTTGTAAACGCGCTTCGCGGCTTCGACCCTCCCATGCTTCCCTAACACAAAGGAGAGGCGATGAAGCGGAAGTACTCTGTCTTCAATCTCGAAGAGGCGATGCAACTGATACAGGCGGAGCAGTTTTTGCGCTGGCAACTGCCCACTACTGCCCGTCCACCTAGCGACTTCTTGAAAGAGAGTTTGCGCCGCCTAGAGGCATTTGATCTTGAGTACTCCGAGCAAGCTAAAACCCTTCTGATAGATGTTCTGTTCTCTGAAGTGGTTCCTACCTACCCAAATCTCAAGGTATGGAAAGCCGCGGTACTGGAGACGGATACGCTAACAGGGGTTGCCGACTACCTTATTACGCCCAAACGCGCCTATCTTGCTACTCCCCTGCTCTGTGTTGCCGAAGCAAAACGAGACGACTTTGTGCAGGGGAGAGCGCAGTGCCTTGTGGAGATGGTAGCTTGTACATGGAATAACCGTAAGAGAGGCTTCACGCCCAATGTATTTGGAATCGTGAGTAATGGTCAGGTATGGCAGTTCTACCAACTGACCCCCGATAGCGAAGTGTTTGAAACTGGGCTATTCCATACAGATGATATGCCCACCCTACTCGGTGCGTTGGACTATATCTGCGCCGAGTGTGCCAAAAACGTGCCGTAATTCCTACCTCATAGGAGAGAAAACTGTGAAAAGAAATCCTCTGCTCATTTTGGGAACCGCGCTCTGTGCGCTTGCCCTTCTACCTACTCACTCTGTTAATGCCGCCAAGCCAGAGAAGAAGCCCAAGAAACTTCTGGTTGTCACCGTTACCAAAGGCTTCCGCCATGATAGCATTCCCGTTGCGGAAGAGGTAATCCAACGCTTGGGCGAAGAGAGCAAAGCGTTTGAGACCGACTTTGTACGTAATGACGACGACATGGCGCGTAAGATGACCCCCGAAGCCTTGAAAGGCTACGATGCGATTGTCTTCGCGAATACGACGGGAGTTCTTCCGCTTCCCAAGCCCGATGCACTTCTCGATTTTGTGAAATCCGGTAAAGGCTTTGTGGCGATGCACTCCGGTAGCGATACCTTCCACACTTGGCCCGGAAACACCGACCCCGTTTCGCCTTACGTCAAGATGTTGGGAGGGGAGTTCCTTACCCACCATAGCCAGTGCGAAGTAGACCCCTTTATCGCCGACCCCAAGCACCCCGCCCTCAAAGCGGTAGCGGAGGCGGCGAAAGAGTACAACCCCGCAACCTCTCCTAAAGTAGACCTGCGTCATGGAACCTCTCCCGAAGGCTCTGTATGGAAGGGCTTCGACGAAATCTATATCCTCAAAAATGTAGATAGAGAGAACCTACACCTGCTTCTCGTGCTAGATAAGTATCCCAATGACGGTAGCAAAGAGGCAAACCAACCGGGAGAGAATCTTATCTCATGGTGTAGGGCTTATGGGAAGGGGCGCGTCTTCTATACCTCTTACGGACACCGCAAAGAGATGTGGCTGGATGCACACTACAAGAAGCACATTCTAGGGGGTATCCTTTTCGCGCTCGGTGTAGAGAAAGGCTCTACCAAACCGACCCCCGTTTCCAAATAGCCTCGCCCTCTCGAAATTAGGAGAGAGACCATGCCTTACTATGTTGGCATTGATAGCGGAGGAACCAAAACCGTTGCCCTTATCACGGATGGGGAGGGCAACGAGTTGGGGAGTGGGCAAGGTGGTTCTGGTAATATCGCTACCAACCTTGATGAAACTCTTACGGTCTCTGTACGAACCGCTTTTGTTGCCGCGTGTAAGACGGCAGGTCTCTCTCCGACGACCTCTTTTTCTGCCGTGTGCGCGGGGGTAGCGGGCTACTCTTATGAGCATCGCCGCGACCCGTATCTTGCTATTCTCCGCTCCGAAATCCACGCCGATAACTACACCCTCGTTCCCGACTACCTTGCCGCCTACTGGGGGGCTACCGAAGGTACGCCGGGTATTGTGGTGATTGCGGGAACGGGGGCAGTAGGATATGGGAGAAACGCGGAGGGAAAAGAGTACAAGGCGGACGGCTTGGGGTTTTTGTTGGGGGATAAGGGAAGCGGGTTCAACTTGGGGCTGTATGCCCTACGTCATGCGCTAGACCAGATTCAGCAAGAGAAAGAGGACAGCGTAACCCGCCTTGTGAAGACCTACACGGGTACGCACATCATCCCCGAAGTGATTCAGTGGCTGTACGACGACTTTACCCCCTCTCGTGTAGCGGCGATTGCCCCGCATATTGGGGTACTGGCAGAGGAGGGCGACCCGGTGGCGCGTCGCCTTGTGGTAGAGATGGCGCGGCGGCTACGTCAGACTGTGCGGCAGGTGCGCCATCACCTTTGGCTCCCACGTGAGGTTGCGGTCTATCCGGTGGGGGGGCTTTGGGAGTTGGGAGCGTTCTTCCGAGAGGAGTTTCAAGACCCGCACTGGCTTGGGGAAGGCGAAATCAGCATAGAGCCAGAGGTACTTGCTGGAGGACGCTTTAATATCCAGTCACCTCTACACTCTCCTGCTTACGGCGCGGCACTAATGGCTCTGCCGGCAAAGACCTTGTAGCCCTTTCCTGCTTATGGACAGCAACCTCTCAACTACGCTTACAACAGAGGAGAAGCAGAGCCTTCTGCACCGCCTGAATAGCCCCTGGGAGAAGGTCAGTACGGCGGCGAGAGAAGAGATACAAGATACACAAAAATACCCGTTTCCTATGCTACTGCAACTGGTGGAAGAAGAGCGTAAGCAGATGAAGCACAGAGTACGAATAGGTAGAGCGACTTATTGTGTTTTGTTTGCTATGTGGATACCTGCATTTTTGAGTAGGAATCGGTTCGTGTTGCTAATTCCGCTCCATATCATCGCCTTTATATCTACTATGTATTTGCGTACCCACTCCGTTGCGTTCACTGCACTTATTCGTCTTGCAATGAGCAAGCACAACGACATTCAAGTACTGCCTTATCTGCTTGAAGACTGGGGGCGATACGGAGTGGATAAGGAACTCGATTGGGCACCACAGCGTATTTTTATTCACCTTTTGGGGCAACTGCGAACCCAAGACGTACCCCTCCTTCAAACTAAGCATAGGGAGGTACTCAATCGCTGTCTGCTACATCGGGAAGACTCTAATCCCTTCCTCAAAGTTGCGATACTGAAAGCATATCAGCAAATCGGAGATGCCTATGCTCTGAAAGTGGTGGAAATACTGTTGGAACGAGGTTCTAGCACACAACCTGCCGTATACCAAGCGGCAGAGGAGTGCCTTCCCTATCTTCAGCAGAACGTAGAGCGCGTTACCGAAATGCAGACTCTCCTACGTGCCTCCTCACCTACAGAAAAACAAGAGGAGTTGCTTCGCCCCTTACAAGCAGAAGAGCCAGAAGCGGAATCTCTCCTTCTACGCCCCTCCGAGAAAACACCATGAGTAGCCCCAAAGAGAGCCTGAGAGAGCCGAATAACGCGCTTACAACAGAGAAAAAGCAGAGCCTTCTGCGCCGCCTAAATAGCCCACACGAAGGGGGCTACAATCAGACCGAGGTCAAATCTCCGCCAAACGCTCCTTCGAATCGCCAAAGTGGTCGAGATGCAAGCCCGTTCTATCCATCAAAGAGAGGTAGAGGCTACACATACGTCGGTTTGGCTTGCCCAGATAGTCCAAAACTCGCCCGGTTTTGATGGTGCCTCCTCCACGCCCAACCATAATGACGGGAAGTTGGTCGTTGTTGTGGTTCCCGGTCATCATGCTGGAGCAGAAGAGTATCATGCTGTTGTCGAGAAGGGTACGCTCGCCTTCTTGTATCCTATCCATTTTGTTCGCGATATAGGCGACCTGTTGCGTAAAGAGGCGATTCACCTTAAGCCAATCATCTCCATCGGTATGCGAAAGAAGGTGGTGAATCATATAGTCCACCCCCAAGTTGGGGAAGCGCAACGAGGAGTGGTCGTTGTTCAATTTCAAAGTACATACGCGCGTTGTGTCGGTTTGAAAAGCGAGCACCATTATGTCGCACATCAGTCGCATATGCTGGTCTATATCCTGAGGAATGCCATCCGCCGGACGAGGCATATTGGGCTTGGAAAGTGTAGGACGCCAACCTTGTAGTCTGCCTGCCTTACCCGCCTGCTCCAGTTGTCGCTCGACTTCCCGCACCGACGCAAGATATTCGTCTAGGCGTTGTTTGTCCGCACTACCGATTTTTCGGCGATAGTCTGCGGCATCATCCTGCACGGCATCCAGTACGCTTTTATCCGCTTTGCCAACCTCCTCACGAAACAGACGGTCAAATGCGAGGGCAGGGTACAACTCCAGAGGTGTGGGGGTAGTGGGAGAACTCCATGAGATATGCGAACTGTATATCATAGAGTAGTTCTTATGTATCGCCGCGATGGACTGCTCGGTTCCCAACACTAGGCTCGGTACTTTGGTTTGCCCTTTCGAGCGCTCTGCAATCATCTGGTCGCAGCTGATTCCCGACCGAATCTCGCCGCCCGGAGCCAAGTGCGCTCCGGTAAGTAGGTTCCCCGTTTGGCAACTGTGGATGCCTCCGATAAGTGCCTCTTCGTTGTACAGCCCGCGTAGAAACAACATCTTCTCACGGACGGGGTGAAGCGGCTCCAGCACTTTGCCCAACTCCATCTGTGCTCCCTCACCCTTCGCCCACCACTCTCGGCTATGGAATCCATTGCCTGCGAACAGGCACGCGAAACGGACAGGTGGTTCGGATGCACCCTTCTTTGGCTTTTCGTCACCCCAAACCGGAGCCGATTCGAGCCATGGTAGTGCCATTGTTACGCCCGCGCCGCGCAGGAACATTCGGCGAGAGAGAGGTTGTTTTGGTGTGTTCAAGGTGAGCCTCCTTGGGGTACTTGGAAATTTATCTGTCAACTGGATGGGAACGGCAAAACTGCTATCTTAGACACAGCCCTCAGCCAGAAGATACACCCGTTTTGCGCTGTAGTATTCTAGGAAGTTGAGGATTTTTCCTCGGAGTATCCCTGCCCTCTACAAAATCCTGACCTCGAATCGTTCTAAATTGGGGGCTATTGACAATGGTTAGAACGGCGGAAGTGATGTGACCCTGGTTCTGATTCAGGGCGTGTATCATCTGCTCGATGAGAGGCTGGTCTGATGGAACGACTGCGCGCCCTAGCGCATATCCCAATAGCCGCCGACAAAACAGGCGGATGACGATGTCCTTCTTTTGTGTTAGAAGGTAGTTGCGTAGCCCCTCCATTCCCTCAAACTCGACTCCGTTCCTAAGCTTCGCTCTGGAGTCTATCACTTTGCCACCAAAATCCGTTTCGCGGATTCGTCCGATGGGGTCGTATCTCTCCAGTGCAAACCCATAGGGGTCTATTCGGCGATGGCATGAGGCGCACGAGGGGATACGGGCGTGTTGTTCTACCTGCTGGCGCACCGTCAATCCCACGGCAGTCTCCTCTTCCGGCAAGCGCGGAACATTGGCAGGGGGACGCGGCAACCGCTCTCCGAGAAGTGTCTCCACCACCCAGTTCCCACGCAGCACCGGGCTGGTGCGTGAGGCTCCGGACTCTTTCGTCTGCACACTCGCCAGACCAAGAATTCCTCCACGCCCATATTTATGCACACCATCCACACGCCTCCACTCCGCCCCAGTTACATTGGGGATGCCGTAGTGCTTTGCCAAAGTCTCGTTGAGGAACGTATAGTCGGCATCTAATATCCGGGTTACGGGGCGATTTGACTGGAACAGGTCTTGAAAGAATAGCAGAGTCTCCTCATAAATCGCTTTGCGTAGTTCGGGGTTGAAGGTTGGGAAGAGGCGTTCGTTCTTTTCATTCAGCGTATCAAACCCACGCACATGTAGCCATTGCGCCCCGAACTCTTCCGCCAATGCACGCACCCGACTATCTGCCAGCATACGGCGCGTTTGTGCGGCAAGAATGGCAGGCTTTTTTAGGATGCCCTGTGAGGCGATTCGGCGTAGGTCGGGGTCGGGCGAAGATGCCCACAGGAAGTAGCTGAGGCGTGTTGCCAGCTCCCAGTCGTTGATTGCACCGGGGGTTTTACCTGCAGGTGCTACTTCAGCACGGAAAAGAAATGCGGGGGATACCAATACCCGTGCCAGAGTGCCTTGAAATGCCTCTTCGTGCGAGGCTCCTTTGGCTCGTATATTGTGATAGAGCGTAAACAACTCTGCCTTCTCTTTGGCTTGCAGAGGGCGGCGGTAGGCACGAAAAGCGAACTCCAGTAATGCCTCCATCTGCTTGGGTATGGCGTTCTCTTCGTCTTTGAGAAAGGCATCGGCACGCGCTTTGAACACAGGACGTTGTCCTTCAAAGAAGGTAAGCATCTCCTTTGGTTGGTCTTGGGTGACGAAGCCGATGAACAGCGGTAGGTAGGTGTTTTCAGCAATAGGTTGTCGGCTGATGAAGCGATGCTCCTTCCAAAGGTGCTCTAAGTGCGCTGTCTCGGCATCATCCAGGAAGAGATTTCTTAGTGGCTCATCCTCACGGTGGAACATTTTTAGCGAAACGACCTCATCGTTTGGAATGACCGCAGGGAAGCAGAGGAATAGAGGGAAGCAGTTCCTGAAGTCGGCGTAACCCTTTAGAATGGAGTTGGAAGCAGGGCTGTTGGGAGCGACAACGAGGGCGTTCACGTTACCTGTTGTTGAGCCAAGAGCAGGCGGTACACCACCGATGTAAAATGTCGCCGCACGGCTCTCCACATTGCCAATCAGTTCACCCTCCACGACGAACTCCCTATCTCGAAAAAGTGCCGCAGGCAAGCGAAGTTCTTGTGTAGTGTTTGAGGTGGAAAGTAGACTAGCCTCCTCACCTCGCGCACCAAATCGCTCTTTGGGCACGCCAAACTTATCAGGGGGGCGGTGGGATGGTTGCTGTAAATTCCCTAGGTTTACACCATCGAACAGCGGGCTGGTGACGGTTTTAAGTGCCTCGTAGAGAGCACGGTCATCCTGTTGTTCTGCGGCGGGTTGGCTCCCTGTAAGGAGATGCTGTACCTGCATTGCGAGAACGTCGGCTTCTGCAGTTCGTGCTGGATTCGCCGCCGCCACACGCCAACGCGCCAGAACAGAGCCAGGGGGAATAATAGGTTTGGTGTTGGCAGGGGATGAGAAGCTCGCACCTCTGACAAAGCTCCAGACAGCACTGCCCCCGAAGGTATCTGGGTGGGGGTTTCCGACGAGTATATCGCTTCCGGTGTCGTGCGCTAAATCCCATTTCTGGCGAGACTCTTCGGCAAGCGTAATCGTAAGCGCGACATCGGTCAGGTCACACGAGTGGTCGTTGTTTTTAGCATCTACCGCCAATAGAATCGTATCACCCCGTTCTACGTTACGTATCTTATCGGTAGGGTGTGCCTCTCCTCCCAACTCTAATGTGCCCTCGTCAAGGTCAGCCTCCTGCCCACTATGGAGGTGCGCCAATCTCCAAGCCACCCCGTTGCCACATGAAGGGTGCACATGATGGATTTTGGCATGGATGTGGACACGTCCCGTGATTGGGCTTCGCCACATCACTCCTACAAACTCATTGGGAGTTGGGTGTACGACGACACTATGCGGCGCGGCTGTTCCGGGTATGTGCTCGGTGGTATCGGAACTGTTGGAGAGTACGACAGGTAGGTCACTTCCTTTTTTACGCCAGCCATTGATGGCGGCGCGTCCGCCGTCTTTTGCCACTGGCTCTTCCAAAAGGGTGAGCCGTACCGCCGGAGCGACACGAAGCGGGGAAGAGTTTCCCTGTTCACTTGTAAGCGGCTCCAAGGCGAGTAGTAGGTCCCATTGGTGAAGGAAGTCGCTCTCTAGTCCATATTTTTTTGCGGCAGATTCGAGAGAGAGATTGGGATTGTAAGCCATTTGCTGTACGGCAGAGAGGTATTGTGCGGTTTTTGCAAATGCTTGGGCGAAGTTCACTTCGTATGCGGAGCCGAATTGTGCATAGTCACGGAGTAGAAGTGTCGGTTTATTGGGAGCCTCGAAACGTGGGTTGTGCCAGATAACCTGTCCGGCATTAGGCGACAGTAGCTCCTGAACGCCAAGGGAGAGCGAAACTTCTGTTTGCCCAGGGAGTGGTTTGTAGTGCACACGGAGCGGCTGAACGGATGCGGATGGCACATCGTTGTCGAGTTGGCGTGCAAGGCTGACGGCATAACCTTTGCCTTCAGGATGGATGTAGCTTCCGACGCGAACGGTTCGCCACAGCCTATTTTGCCATGCGGTTATCTCTTCGACGAGGGCAGGGACATCCTGCTCTTTAGCTTGCCGCCAGTGGGCACTAACGACACTAAGCGGAAAGCGAGGGGCTGGATCAGTCAGTGTGCGCCACAGAATAGAGAGGTATTTCGCATTGAGCTTCTCTTGCTTGGCTACCTGCTCCGTAGTGCTTTTGCCCGACTGTAGGGCAGAGCGGTATCGTACCGTAGCAAGGAGATAGGGCGCGAACGCCAAGCGTCCTTCATTATCCGTGAAGGAGGCGTAGAACTTACGAAGTCGCGCGGTACTTTCGTCTGTCCAGTCTCGGCGGTTTTTGCTGGCAGAGAAGCGGAACTCATCGGGTAGTAGTACAACATGACTGGCTATGTCTTTTGCGGCAGAGAAGTATTTGGCAAGCAGAGTAGGAGAGATGTCGGACAGCCCCTCGGCGGCGTTGGTAAAGCCTTCGCCTGCCGCACCCTCTGCAGGAAATTCGCGTGTCGGCTGGAGATCTACTCCGGTCAGTTCTCGAATGGTTTTATTGTATTCGGTATGGCTCAGGCGGCGCATAGGAACAAATCCGGGGTCGCCCGCTTGTGCCTGTGCTTCGTCTGCGATGATGCCGGATATCCAAGAGATGAGAGACTTTTTTGCAGTGTCAGAGGGTTGTGGGGAACCGAAGGGCGGCATATCACCCACTTCGAGATGAGTTACTACGCTCTGCCATGGTTTCAGCTCTCTCCGCATCGCCTCTATGGTCGTGAATCGGCTTAAATCGAGACCGCCCTTTTTCGCCTGAGTCGAATGGCATCCGAGGCAGTAACGAGTCAAGACGGGGCGAACATACTTTGCGAAGTAGTCCGTACTACCGGAGGTAGTGAGCGGTGTCTTTTGTTGAGGAGAGACACTCGTTCCAAACAGAATCCCAAGGAAAGCCCAAAATAGCACTTTCAGATACCGAAATTGCATGGCGAACACCCTCTGCTATAATCCAAAAACTCGGACGCACGCCCTCGGATGGTGAAATGGAGGTTACGTCTTACACAGAGTGTCCAAAAGAGCGACACACTGCACTCGTCCTTAATAGAATGTCCGCTATGTAGGCGGTATAATCCTGCTCTATTTCTTCTTTTGTAACAAAATAGTCGAGGAATACGTGCAATATCCTTCGTCGTATCCAGAATGCAGAGGCGCGAGTGCTTATTTATCGCCATCACCAGATGCGGGAGTTCAATAATTGCGCCCTTCGTCTTTTACGCTCTCCTGTTCTTCTTACTATTTGTTTTCCGGCAGGTATCGAAGAACCAAGGAGATAGAGGAAGTAGGAGAACTCCCCAGTGCTTTAGTCAATGCAACGCGCAACTCCGTTCTGTCCTCGGTTGAGATGTTGGCAAACGCTCTGACGCTACTACCGCCGGAAGACTGCCCCATAATGACATTATCGTTCACCATAATGCGCGTGTACCCTCTCCACGACAGGGAGTCGCTCTTAGGGTTGTCTTTGAAGGGAGAGAGTTTCACTTCGAGCAGGAAACCTGTCCCATCTATGTCCCGTTCCGCGTTAATCTCAATGCCTTTACGGCGGTGGCTACGAGATTGCAGGAGGGAAATCAAGGCTTCTGGCGTAATTGGTCTATTTTTTACGCTCTTCAGAAGTTTGAGGGCTTCCGGGTCAGGGTCTGGGTCACTCGATATTAGTCGGGTTTCACGGACGATGCAGGCGAGCCTGAGTGCCAGACTCGCTAAAGCCGGTTTCGCAGGATGAGAGGGTTTCAAGGTCGCCGCCATCTTCATAGTCGGAGACAACGCTGGAAGCCCCAGTGCTTCAATCTCGGAGAGCGCATCCCTCTTTATTTTGGGATTGGCGGAGTCCATGATACGCTTTAAAAGCGGCTGAATGGAAGACGCGGGAAGCGTGGCGATGGTAGTACGGGAAGGGGGCGGAATACCTGCCAGCCCATTAGCGGCACGCCACTGATTGTATATGGTGATACGTTGGCGATCTCGCTCCGCTTTAGATGCCTTTGTGTCGAAGTGATAGCGCGCGGGGTAGCGTAACGAGAGAACATAACTCGCCACATCGCACATTCGCGGGTCGCTAAAACTCACCCCTCCAAACCCTAAGCTTGTCCCCTCGCTCACCTCCACATCAAGAGTCTCCTCCACTAAAACCCTATCTATCGCAACCTGCCATAGTCGATTTCGCTCCACATCCGCTCTGGAAGGAGACCTCTCCTTACTCTGGCTATCTCCGAACGTCTTGACAGCGGTATCTTTAGGAACGGAAGTGATTATGTTTCGGCGCAACTCTAGCGAACGTTTCGCGAGGTCTCGCCCTAACGCTTCCATAACCTGCGGCTGTCGTGTTTCGATTAAGAACTCAATGAGTTGTCTGCCTCTGAAACCGGAACGCTCTGACGAAAGCGTAGGGCGTGCCCATTCAGATAGCATGGCGGGGACAGCAGAAGGGTCATTTCGTTGGTAGAGAGCCTTTGCGGCTTCCAAACGTACATTCAGGTCGATACCGTTCCTAAGTTGCTGTCGCAATGTGACATCAATGGCGGGGCTATGTAGACCACCTAAGACTCGTACAAGGTGCTCTTGAACGTAAGGGTTTGTGGCACGCTGAATTCCCTTAATAATCGCCTCCTGCGCCTCTTTCGGATAGGCTTGCGCCAGCCGTTCCGCCTGTTCTCCCGCGCCATCGCCTCCTGTCGAGACTGCTTCTTGAAGTATCTGTTTCTCGCCGCGCCGCTGAACATCCGCCCACCATGCGTGTGCTTTCTGTTTTATGTCCTCTCCACCTTTACCCTCAAAACGATGCCCCGTTATCCGCTCCAGTATCGTTTTAGAGGCTACACCAACACTGAGTACCTGATGTGAGAAGGTGAAATTTCGCCAGAAGCCTACAGAGCGTGTGAGGCGGTTGTCATTCAAGGACGCTATCAGAGCAGGGACGGCATCGAAGCCCATCGTGACCAGTTGGCTCGCGGGACTCTTTTCTCCACGATCGTCCATGAATATGTCGCACCATCCGGGTTGCATAAACTGTTTCCCGTTTTGCTCGCGGAGTTGAAATATGAGTTCGGCAATTTTTTCTTTTTTGGTCATCTGTACGAAGGGCTTTGGAGGGTGCTGACTATGCTCTCTGTCTTCCGCAACCATCTGGCGAAGAGTTCCTGCGGTCTCACGGGCAAGTCCAGTATGCGCGTCCTTAGGAAAATGGCGTACAAAGGCATCAAACGTTTTCAGAAGGGTCTCACGCGAGACGTTCCTATCCTCGAAGTTCAGAATAGCCTGCCAGATAGCGAGATGGGCTATCTCCTGAGAGAGCAGACTCATGCGATCGCCTTTCGGCGGCGACTCCCACTCGCTGGCTGGTGCGAACGCCCTATCGCACATCTCTGCCGCCAAGCCCGCATATCCATTCGCCTCGCAAGCACGCGCAATCACAAACTTGCCCAGACGATTTTCCGCTTTATCCATCTCCCATGGGGCGATGTGCATCTCCTCTCTTTGTTTAGAAGGTTTTCGGTTGATAAGATTTTGCGTCCACTGCTTCAAATCGGCTCTTGCAAGCGTAATGCGCTCATTCAGCGGTGTGTTTGAGGGGGTTTTGGGGTAAGTTGCAGTGGTGAGGTTAAGAAGAAGAATCGTGAAAGCGTCGTTTTTCTCCTCAAGCAGGAAGCCGTACTCGGTGCTATGATTCCGAGACGGGGGAACCTGAGCGTACCCTAGCCAGACACGCTCTCCTGTAGACACGGATACAAAGGGGTGATATTTGAGATTCGGCATTTCCAGTGTATCGAACCATGAAAAGAGTGCTTTACGCTCCTGCGCTGAGATGTGCGCCCCTCTGGGGGGCGAAGTCTGCCCACTTATCGCAGAGGATATGAGAGACAGTAGAAAAATAACGAATGCCATATAACAAATACGCATTGCCTCCCCCTTTCGCCCAATGGTCTTCCCCCTAGAGTATACACTAAGTTAAGGGACACTTGCCTTTAGTTGTAGTTGATATTTCTGCTCAAACGCTTCTGGGCTCACATAACCCAACGCAGAGTGCCTCCGCCTCCGATTGTACCAGACCTCGATCCACGAGAACACCGCTGACATCGCCTCTGCTCGTGAGCGGAAACGGATACGATGCACCAACTCACGCTTCAAGGTTGCAAAGAAACTCTCTGTAGGCGCATTATCCCAACAGTTCCTTTGCGGCTCATACTACACACGATACCTGTCCACTCTCCCGTAACTCTTGGTAGATAGCCTATCCGTCAGGCAAGGGTTTTATTAACGGATGGTACACATAGGTAGGTTGTTTTTGACTTGTAGTGCCTGCTGTCCTGCTTACACCCCCTATCCTCCGTACCTCATAGGTGAAGAGTTGCTTAACCACATAAACACTTTTTGGGGGCTACGCCACCCCTTGTAGAGAGCGGCTATTTGACGGGCACAGGGCAGTAATAGTATAATAGGGAGGAACCCAACACCCTTTCAGAAACTGAGGACTGCCCCTGTGCGAACCGTAGATGTTAGAAAAGACGGCTACTCTGCCGCGTGTGCCATACTCCAGCGTGAAACCCTGCAAGACAACCCTCGTGTAGAAGCGATAGTGCGCTCTATTATCGCCGATGTACAGGCGCGGGGAGATGACGCACTGCTCGAACTCTCTCGGAAGTTCGACTACGCCGATATGACCACCCTTACCGTTACCCAAGAGGAGATAGATTCCGCAGAGGCAGAACTCCCTGCTGAAATCAAGGAGACCATCCACACCTCTGCAAACAACATTCGCACGTTCCACGAACGCCAACGCAAAACCAGTTGGTTAGAGGTAGAGCCAGACAAGATTGTGGGGCAGGTGGTACGCCCGTTGGCGCGAGTGGGGGTCTATGTACCCGGCGGAACCGCCGCCTATCCTAGTTCTGTACTAATGACCGCAATACCTGCCAAAGTTGCAGGAGTACCCGAAGTAGTTCTCTGTACCCCGGTTAGGGAGGGGGGCAAGGTTCCTGCAATGGTACGCTATGCCGCCAAAATCGCGGGGGTGAGTAAAATCGTAACGGTAGGCGGGGCGCAAGCGGTTGCCGCCTTTGCGTTTGGAACCGCTACCGTTCCCCAAGTCGATAAGGTAGTCGGACCCGGTAACGTCTATGTCAACGTCGCGAAGAAGATGCTGTACGGTCTGGTAGATATAGATATGCTTGCCGGTCCGAGTGAGGTCTGTGTGGTTGCAGACGAGGGCGCAAACCCCAAATTCGCGGCGATGGACTTGCTCACTCAAGCCGAACACGATACCGAGTGCGCCGCCTACCTCATCACCCCCTCCGCAGAGTTCGCGCAAGCCGTGCTTACCGAAATCGACAAACAGTTACAGATTCTCCCACGTAGCGAGATACTGAAAGAGGCGTTGGAGAAGAACGGTGGTGTTATCGTAACGGAGTCTTTGGAACAGGCGTACACCCTCGCCAACGTCTGCGCCCCCGAACATATCGCTCTGATGGTACGAGAGCCTTTTGCCGCTTTGGGGCATATCCATAACGCGGGGGCTATCCTTATGGGAGACTACTCCCCGCAAACGCTTGGCGACTACGTTGCCGGACCTAGCCACACCTTGCCCACCAGCGGCACAGCGAGGTTCTCCTCTCCGCTCCATGTAGACACCTTCCTAAAGAAGCAGAGTTTTATCTACTACACCGAGAAAGCACTTAGCGGCGTGGCAAACGCACTCACTACCTTTGCCCGCTCTGAAGGCTTCGATGCTCATGCGGAGGCGGTAGTCGCACGGCAGGAGGCAAAAAAATGAGCCAAAATCGCTTTGCAACCCTCGAAAGAGTGACGAAAGAGACCCAGATTTCCCTGTCATTAGAGATAGATGGTAACGGAATCAGCGACATAGATACCGGAGTCGGCTTTTTCGACCATATGCTCACCCACATCGCAAAGCATGGTCTCTTCAACCTTACCGTAAAAGTGACCGGCGACCTCCATATCGACGACCACCATACCGTTGAGGATGTGGGAATTGTGCTAGGGAAAGCGTTTGCCCAAGCGTTAGGCGACAGGGCGGGAATTACCCGCGTGGGAAACATCGCTGTACCGATGGACGAGGCTCTGGTCTACTGTGCGCTAGACATTAGTGGGCGCGGGTTTTTGGCGTGTGACCTCACCTATCCCACCCCCAAACTCGGCGATTTTACTACCGAGATGGTTCCAGAGTTCTTTAGGGCAGTGGCAGTCAATGCAGGGTGGACGGTACACCTACGCCAACTGGCAGGCACGAATACCCACCATATTATCGAGTCGGCGTTCAAGGCGTTCGGGCGTTCTGCGGCACTTGCCGTTACGATTGACCCCAGAGTGCAAGGAATACCCTCAACAAAAGGAACGCTTTAGCCATAATAGAGAGGTACGAAAAAACTCGGAGCCATACCGAGTAACATAAGACGCTTACAGGGTGAAACTCGAAGAACGTACCCGGAGCGCAAAACCATGCAACACCAGACAACCAAACAGTCTCCTTTTGCCCCGACGCACCCCCTGAGTCGGTTACGGGAAACCGGTATTCTTACCCGTGCTATCCTGATTGTTTTACTGACTCTTACGCTGTTCGAGGCGGCAAACTGGGCGATGGATATAACCAACGCCAACGCAAAACAGATTGCGTCTAACTTCGATACGATTCGGAAGGATACCACTCCTCACCACGAAGCGCGAAAAATAGACGTATTGAATGTGGGCCCCGTGATTGAGGCACTAGAGGAGAAACCTAAGCAAAGAAAGTAGACGGCACAACATGATTGCGATAGTAGACTACGGTATGGCGAACCTGCGAAGCGTAGAGAAGGCTTTGGAGCGCGTAGGGGGAACCCCTATCATCACCAGCAACCCCGAAATGGTGGGCAGAGCGGAGAAGGTGGTGTTACCGGGAGTCGGGGCGTTCTGCGCGGCGATGTCCAACCTCGACAAAAGCGGGTTGCGTGAAGCCATTGTAGCGCATATCCAGTCGGGGAAGCCGTTTTTGGGTATCTGCCTCGGTTTGCAGATGCTATTTGAAGAGAGTAGCGAGATGGGGTCTACTGCGGGGCTAGGCGTACTGCCGGGACGTGTGGTAAAGTTCTTCGACGAAGCCCCCTCAGCCAACACTCAAAACCTGAAAGTGCCTCATATCGGTTGGAACACCTTGCAGTTCCCGCGTACTTCGCGGCTGTTTCAGGGCTTAGAAGCCGATTCACGAGTCTATTTTGTTCACTCCTACTATCCTGTCCCCTCCGATACCAACCTCATTAGTGCCACCAGCGACTACGGATTAGACTTCTGTTGTGCCATAGAGCAGGATAACATCGCCGCTACCCAGTTTCACCCCGAAAAGAGCGGAGCCATCGGCTTGAAAATGCTCTCCAATTTTGTAAGTTGGTAGGTCTCTCTTAAAATTGTGGGAACTGAACTCCCCCAAAGCGCGTTGTAGCAGGAGAGTCGCCTCCGATTGCTAAAACGTTCTTTAGGGAGGCACACGAGGGAGACATAAGTTGCAAAACAGGCACACACAAGTCGATACGGAAGCGTTTGAGGCACTGCTTCTGCCCGTACTGCCAAAAGCCTACGGAACTGCCTACCATCTCACCCACAGCCGGGATGATGCAGAAGATTTGGTGCAGGAGGCATCGCTACAGGCGTACCGTGCGTTCCACACCTTCCAGCCGGGAACCAACTTCAAAGCGTGGTTTTTCAAAATTCTTATCAACCTGTTTCGGAACCACTGCCGCAAGCGTAAACGCGAACCCGAAATCGCGCCCCTCGACGACGCACCTGACCTCTACCTCTACTCTCAAACCGCCCAAACAGGGCTACACAAAGACCACGACAACCCCGCCGAGTTGGTACTAGAACAGATGACCGAAGCGCAGATTCGGCGTGCCATTACCGCGCTTCCAAACGAGTACCAAATCGTCTGTATTCTCTACTTTATTAACGAACTCGCCTACCAAGAGATAGCCGACATGGTAGGGGTTCCCGTCGGTACAGTGCGTTCCCGTCTGCATCGGGGGCGCAAACTCCTCCAAAAATCACTGTGGCACGTCGCCAACGAGGAGACACCACTTTCCAACCTCAAACTCTCTTATGAAGGGACACCCGCATGAACCCAGATGAACGCAGATACACCTGCGAAGAGACGTTTCGGCGTTTAGAAGACTACGTAGACAGAGAACTCTCTGCCGAAGAGATGGAGCGAGTGCGCGAACACCTAAAGACCTGCGAAGGGTGCGCTCACGAGTTTCACTTCCACGAACAGACTCTTCAGTCGCTTCGCAATCGCCTACAACGAATCGCAATGCCACCCGCTCTGCTCTCTCGTATTACTCAAGCCATTCGTCAAGAGTAGAAGGCTTTCGCCTCTGTTGCAGAGATTCCTGCGCTAAGAAGAAACGCCTCCGGCAGTTTCGCCCCATTTGCCCGCAACGTCTTTAGTTCTAGCAATACTTTACTATTCACCGAGACCTCCTCTAGCCCAACGGCTTGATGGAGGTCTTCGCACTCTAGGAAGGCGGTGTTTAGCAAGAGGGTATCGTTAAGAACTGCCTCTTGTAGCCGAAGGCGATGCAGATACGCAAGGGTGAAGTCCGCGCCCCCAAAATCGGTGAGCGTGAAGCCCGAATCGCGCAAAACGGCTTGTGCCAATGTAGCAAAGCGAAAGTTCGCTTTTGCCGCCTCTACCCTTACAAAGTGGCACCCCGTGAAATCTGCCCCCGAAAAGCACCCCTCTGTAAAGTTCGCTTCGGTAAAGTCGGAGAGGGAAAACAGGGTGCTCTCCGCATTGACCCCGCTTAGGTTTGCAAACTCCCACAGAGTTCGTCCCAAGTTTGCGCCCCGCAGGTCGGCGTTCTGCATATTCGCCCCCAAAAACCGGGCGGTTACTCCCGAAACTTGCGCCAAACAGGCGGTGTGTGCCTTGCTTGCCGTTAAGTCTGCGCCTTCCAGGTTAGCTTCGGTGAGGTTTGCATGGGAAATATCAGCCCAACAGAGATTCGCCCCACGCAGGTTGGCTCCCCGCAAGTCCTGTCCCGCCAAGTTCGCCCACACCAAACAGGCGTTCTCAAGGTTCGCACCCCGCAAGGTGTCGCCTTCGATTGCTGCCAGCACCTCTCCCTTCTTGATATGTTGAATCGTGACCACAAAAATCCCCTCTCTAGGTTGCAAAATCTACAAGGAATCGGCTACAGTGATTGGTATAACAGGTAGTAACTCCCCATAGTATACTACACCCACTTAGATACGTGATTCGGGGTGCAGTTTGATACCAGAAGACCGATAATGAGAGGACACAGAATGAGACGTTTGGAAGGAAAGGTAGCCCTCGTAACGGGGGCGGCACAAGGACTAGGCGAGGCAATCGCGCTTCGTTTGGCACAAGAGGGTTGCTTGGGGGTGGCAGTAGCCGATATTAACGGTGCGAAGGCACAAGAGGTCGCCGACAAAATCGCCCAAGAGACGGGTACAGAGACGTTGGCAATCGCAGTCAACATTACCGACGAGGCGCAGACCGATGCGATGGTGCAAGCCGTTGTTACCAAGTGGGGGCGTGTGGATGTGTTGGTCGCCAACGCAGGTATTCTCAAGGCGCACGATATTGTAGAGTTCCCCGCGAACGAGTGGCAAGCCGTTATTAACGTGAACCTTGTGGGCTACTTCCTCTGCGCGAAGTCTGCCGCCAAAGCGATGATACCGCAGGGTAGCGGCTCTATTATCCAGATAAACTCGAAATCGGGGAAGAAGGGCAGTTTTCGGAATAGTGCCTACGCCGCCAGTAAGTTCGGAGGTGTTGGGCTTACCCAGAGCATCGCCCTTGACCTTGCCCCGCATCATATCCGTGTAAACTCTATCTGTCCGGGCAATCTACTGGACGGAACCCTGTGGCAAGAGAGTCTTTTTGAGCAGTATGCGCGTACACAGAACCTTACCAAAGAGGAAGTACGTCGTAAATATGAGTCACAAGTGCCGCTAGGTAGAGCCTGTACCTATGAGGATGTCTGTCATACGGTGGTGTTTCTTGCCTCTGATGAGTCAAGTTACTACACGGGGCAGGCTCTCAATGTCGCCGGCGGTCAAGAGATGAACTAACCGAATTGAGGGAACCCACCATGAGCCTTCGCCGAAAATCCTTTGTGTTTCTCTTACCCCTTCTTTGGGGGCTACTGCTCTCTACTTCGCGAACCGCGTTTGCAGAGGACTACACCACCTACCGCCTAGACCGCGACATGGTAGAGGTCCCCTTCGAGTACTACCAGCACCAAATCATCATCAAGGCGAAGGTGAACGACAAAGCCGACCTTACCTTTATGCTCGATACGGGGGCGACCTCTGTGGTGTTGCATAAGGGGGCAGGGGTAAAGGCGGAGAAGACAGGAACCACCGAGTTTCGAGAGGCGGAGGGCAAAAGTCTTGCAGATACCGTCAATCTGGAGGAGGTTACGTTTGGCAACAACGAGGCGGAGGCACATATCGGAAACCTACCGGCGATGGTCACGAATCTGGGCAACCTAAGCCGTGCGCTGGCAAAGAAGATAGACGGGATTATGGGGATTGCGGCAATCGCGGGGTACATTGTGGAGTTCGACTACGCCAAAAAAGTAGTTCGGCTCTACCTAAGCCGCAAGAAGAGCATTGCAGAAAACAAACCCGACAACAAAAAGACCTTTATGTTTGACCTTACTCCCATGAACCTCACCTCTAGTATCTCGGTAATGCTACTCAAGGGGCGGCTACACGATAGTTACGACTACGATTTTCTGTTTGATACTGGGTTTGGGGGGCATATCACTATCTCGAACACCGCCGCCAGTGCCGCAGGTCAACTAAAAGAGAATACGCCGCGTATTGAAGCAGGGGCGTACTCCCTCAATAGAAAGTTCAACACTGTCAAGATACGCACCCCCTACCTGATGATAGGAGAGATAAACTACACCGGACACGCTGTACAGATAGACTACCGTAATCAGGGGGAGGTGGGACTCTTTGGGATTATAGGAAACCGCTTTTTCCAGAACTACCGTGTTACCCTCGACTACACCAAAAGAAAACTGTGGCTAGAGCGTAACGACAGCCCCGAAGACTTCGACGAATCGGAGAAGCCTAGTTTTGGGATTACGCTACGTACCACTACTACCTCGTATCGTGTGGATAGGGTCGCCGCAAAGTCTCCCGCGCACACCGCAGGAATTCGTCCCGGAGATACGATTACTGCGATTAACGGGAAGCCCCTCGCGCAGTACACCCACGAGGAGATACTGCAATCTATTCACACCCCCACCCTCGAAACCACCCTAACTATTGTTCCGGGTGTAGACCCTAACTTGGGAGTGCAGTTCAAAGAGGTGGTGGTAAAAATGAAACCCGGTATCCCCTTCGATTGGTAGAGGGCTAGGGCGTTGGGGATGTAAAACTTGAGGGGGGCTACCGCTGGAGGTAACTCCTGACAACCCCTTCCCCGGTAATGGCAACCCAAGAGACCCCGAACTCGTTCAACTCCAACGGGAAAATGCGCGTCTAAGGGAGGAAGTAGAGATACTAAAAAAGGCAGTGGGTATCTTCACCAAAGCCCCTCGGTAAGATACCTATTTATACAACAACATAGGGGGCAGTTCTCTCTATCTGCTCTGTGCCGTGCCATGAAAGTCTCTCGGAGTGGTTACTCCTCTTGGAGGGGGAGAAAGCCCACTAA
>OMJJ01000179.1 GCA_900299305.1 bacterium
AGTTGATATTTACGCTCGAATGCTTCCGGGCTACAGTAACCCAGATTCGAGTTTATCAAAAGTAAAAACCCCTTCTCTTACTCCACACGACGCAGAAGGTACAGATACTCCACTACCGCCGCAACCGTAAAGGCTACTGCCGCTACCCACATACCGGGCAGTTTTAGAACTACACCGAGTATTAAGAGGCTGACATGAGTAGTTAGGTTGATACCCATGCCGCGATAGATGCTCTTTGTGTTGCCATGAAACACCAGTATTCCCCGCGCCCATGAGCCGAGAGAGGTGGTAAGCGGCATAAAAAGACCTACCATCACCCCTACAAAGACGTAAGACTGTAGTATGGGCGATAGACGTAACACCTGCTTACTATAGAAGGCAAGCAGAGGTGTGATAACGATAAGAAGCGCGAATGCACTGGTCACACCTCCCACTATCCACGCAAAGCGGTAGAGGGTGGGACGCGCCTCCTCGTGCCGTGCCTGTGCAATCGTTATCTCTTGTAACGAGAGCCCCCACCCCCGAATAACCAGTAGCACCATATAGGCGACGGGCCAAGCCGCCAGTGTCTGCTCTCGAAAAGCGAGACGGGCAAGGGCGGCGGCGGTCAGCGGTTGTGCCAGAAGCGTGAGCAGGGTGGTAGCCGCAAGGGGAGTATGGAACTTCCAAATCGCTTGGGCAGTAAGCGGCTCTGCTCTTTCGGGGAGGTGCAGTATCTCCTGACGAACCAGTGGAAGAGCAAAGAGAGTCGTGGCAATCGCTTCGGTGACAACGGCGATTTCGAGCGTCCACGCGGCGACCTGTGCGCCGGGAAGCCTACCCCATGCCATCAGCCCAAACGCAGAGAGTACCGCCGAAAGTAGGCGAATCGCCGTTCCAAAAGAGACCTTGCGCGTCTGTTTATAGCGCACCAGTATCCCCTGATAGAACCTTCGCCATGCGATAGCCCCTGCCCATATCAGCATGATTTTGAGGGGGGTACGTGCCGCCTCAATAATCGGCGCGGGTTGCCCCATAAGTTTGGAGGCAACAAAATCGAATAGAGGTGTGTATGCAACCAAGCCACTGACTATCGTACACCCTATCGCGAGTTGAATGGTAAAACGGCGTAAAGCGCGGTACGCCTGCTCACTATCTACCAGCGCAATGGCGGTAGAGATGAGCATAATAACGGGGCTTTCGATGATAAGTGAGAGGGAGAGGGTTAAGCCAAATGCCGCCAGGTTTAGCCCCGTATTCGGTAGCCGCCCCATTACCGACTGAATGGCGGGTCCCTCTAGCATCATGAGTTCAAAACTAACTGCCAAAGGGAACCAAAGACGGGCAAGAGTGGAGAGGCGCATTTAGGTCTTTCTGAGCGGCGCGGCTATACGCCAGAGTCTAGTTAAGGCTTGCAGTGCAAATCTTCCTACATTTTGCCTTAATAATGCCCAACCGTCAAGGGATACCATAAAAAGGTAAGAGTAGTCCCCGAAAGAGTGAATAGATACTGCCCCCTACGCAAAGAGAGCAAACAGACTAGCAGGTTGGGTAGAATCTCTTGAGGAAAGTACCCCTAACTTGACTTAGGATGGAAGAGGGTTCTTATGCTAGTAGATAGAGTAGTCGCGCAACTGATAGCCCGTCTCAAAAGCAACAACCCCGATGCGAGTTGGCAAGCGGTAAACGCACTCGCACAGATAGGCTTACCTGCGGTTCCTGCTCTCATTACAACCCTCGAAGAGAGCCGCTATAGGGTACGCTTGGGGGCAGTAGAAGCACTTCACAAAATAGGACACTGCGCCGTCCCCGCGCTGACCCAAGCCATTCAAGGGGGTGACGAGGCGGTACGTACCAGCGTGATAGAGGTACTTCTCAAAAGTGGGGATGTTCGTGCTATCCCTGCCCTTGCGGGGGCATTAGAAGATGAGAGTAGCATAGTACGTCAGAGAGCCGTAGAGGCACTCGGAGCCATCGGAGTACCGGCGGTTCCTACCCTGATAGAAGCTCTTCAGAATAGCCACTATGGGGTATACAGGAACGTCGCCAAAGTGCTAGGCGAGATAAAAGACGCTCGTGCTGTTCCCGCCCTCATAGATAAATTACGCTGTACTGGTGGTAGGGTACAGAAAAGTATGGTGGTGGCATTAGGAGAGATAGGAGATGCACGCGCCGTTCCTGTCTTACTAGAGACTCTTACAAAAGGAGAGGAGGCGTTACGCCCCAGCATCATAGAGGCACTTATCCAGATAGGAGATGCGCGTACCGTACCCGCCCTAACAGAATCTCTGGAGAAAAGTACCCCAGAGATGTGCCTACGTATCTTGGAACTACTTGGCGAGATAGGAGATGCCCGCGCTGTTCCTACCCTCATAGAGAGACTACAGGATAGCAGTAGCGAAATACGTTGCTGTTCCGCAGAGGCATTGGGGAAGATAGGCGATTCGAGTGTGGTTCCTGCCCTCATGGATGCTCTCCACTGTCATAACGGCACAGTACGCTCCAAGTCTGCGGAGGCACTCGGTAAGATAAAAGATACTCGTGTGGTTCCTGCTCTGGCAGAGGCATTTGGAGATGTCTACTTTATGGTGCGCCAAAGCGTAGTGGAAGCACTCCTCAAACGAGCAGATGTAAGAGCGATTCCCGTACTCACCCAAGCACTCAGAGACCCTTACTATACGGTGCGCTATAGCGCGGCAGAGGCTCTTGGCATTATAAACGACTCTAGCGCACTTCCTGCTCTTATTGTTGCTTTGCGGGATGGTAACGAAATAGTACGCGAACGGGTTGTGAGGACACTGGGGGAGATAGGGGATATTCGCGCTATCCCTTCGTTAATTGAGATGCTTCAGGATAGCGACGAAAGCACCAGAGAGAGAGAGCGGCAGAGGCACTACGCTACATCAAAGCCCCGCAAGTCCGCCCTTTTCTCCTTCTGTTTTTGGACGCACACCGGAATATGCCCATATACAATGTAAAGGCGTTCTGTAACAAAGTCTGCCTTGATAAAGGGGCTTCGCGGGTAGTTCGGGCCGGGGCAGAAAAGGTACTGGAACTTATCGACCAGAGAGAGCAGTCCAAAATGCTTCTGCGTGCGAGTAGCGAACCTCTCTACTCGGAGGAACTCCTCCGCCCTATACAGGGTAGCCACGCGGATATCCCTAATGAAGAGTTGTTACAGCCTTCTCAGCAACCGGATACCCCTTCTTCCAACTAGGCACAAGGCAAAAAAGAGGGGCGGTTTTCCGCCCCTAAAAGTGTAGAGAGTGGTTATGTCAGATTGTCAGAACGAACATTGGGTGCGTGTAGAGAACGCTTTTAGGGTCTCTATTGATAGAGAAAACCGCAGAGCGGAACCGTAAGCGTTATTACAATCGCAAAGATGAGAAATACGATAAGTTTATCTAAAAACGGTATCCAGTTTTCGTATGCCCCATCGGGAAAGAATCTATCGGGAGATTCCTCCTGAGCAGGATTATATGATTTCATGATTCGAGCACTTTCCCCAACGAACGCTCTCTGTTAATTTTAGCGGCGTTCTTCCTTGTTGTTAAGGTTATGCCGTATTCTCAGAGTAGGCGAAACTAGGAATTTCACTAGGTTTCTATGAGGAGGTACTCGAATCTATCTGTGGCGAGCTAGGATTTGAACGCTCCACGCCACCCTGTTGCGGGTTTGGTATAACCGGGGAAGACGGTTCCGAGTTGTGCGCCGTTTAGAAGCCGCTTCTCTAGGAGTTCTCCCAAGAAGATGCGATAGTCTAGCGTAACGGCTAACCCTCCAAACGTATCTATCCCTTTGGTTCCGAGCGGACTCCATGCCCTATCTACGCGCCCTCCGTTTACATTCCTCCCCAAGAACATCATTACGCCGCCCTGTCCGTGGTCGGTTCCGAAGTTACCGTTTTCGTTTACGGTACGCCCGAACTCGGTCATGATAACTACGGTAACGCGGTTCATAAGGGTTGTTTTGTCGCCGAAGACCACCGAATCGAGGTCTTTGAAGAAGGCACTGAGGTTTGCGGCGAGCGAGTACGGGAACCAGAACCGCCATCCAAAGTTGGCAGTACCGTCTGTGTTTCGCCCCTCGAAGACCCACTCGTCCCTATGAAAGTCCCAACCGCCGAAATCGACGTGGATGGTTTCGATACCTACATCTGCTTTAAGAAGTGCGGCTGTCGCCTTCATAGACTCCCCAAAGTCGCGGACGTTCCACGCCATATCGGTATTTACGGTTGTGTTATTGGCAAGAGTGGAGACCGCAGGAGGATTATAGACCACACCCGTAGCGGGTTTGTAGGCGGGATAGTTGATACTTTGCAGTAGCCCCAGGGTCTTCGCTGCGTTTTGGGCGGCGTTGTTTTGTAAGGTGTCGGCGGTGGAGTAAGCATCGGCAAGCCACGCCAACCGCTTTGCTAGGGTGTTATTGTCTCCGGGTATGGCAAAGTTTACAAGGTCGGTGAGTGCCGCCGTCTGTGCGGCTCCATCAAGGATTTGAGGCATCTGTCCCGTAAGTGCAACTCCGCGCAGTATCGGACTCCCGCTAGTAGGTTTCACACTGTTGATATGGCGTGCCATCCAGCCATCCCACACCTGCTTGCTATCAATGCCCACCTCCATGTAGTGCTGTGCATCGAAGTGAGAGCGGGTGTTGTTTAAGGAACCTGTTTGGTGGGTTATGAGCAGGTTCTTAGCCTGATAGTGTTCTACCAGTGGAGCCATCGCTTGGGGAAAGCCAAAGAAGCCGTCGAGGTCGATGGCTTTGCGGAAAGCGTCGGTAGAGGTAGGGGTATAGATTCGGGTTCCACGCCGATAGTTGGCGTAGTCGTTGTCTTTCCATGGGGGACATAGCACTAAGCCGTCTGCTCCGCCCCGTAAAAACACGGTAACGACAATATCACGGCGTGCTTGGGCGCGGGGTTGGGGGGGTGGGGGCGATATAGCGGTAGGGGTAAGGTCGTGGTCTGCTGAGTACTGTACGTTGGGAAGCCATGCCCCCGCCATTGCTCCCAAACTAGAGAGCATATCGCGGCGGTTCATCTTCTGATACTCTTCACAACCGGTATCTTGTGGTAGTCGCATGAGTGGTCTCCTCCTAGTACATCATAAAGTCGGGAGAGCTAAGGGCAAGCCCGATAGTCTCTCGTATCTGCGTATTGTTGGGGGTTTTGGGCATATACGCCTGTAGTTTGGCTTGGCTTGCGGTACTAAGCCCCCCTCCGAAGAGGTAGGTGTTTATGTACTTTACCACGTTTGCAGGGGTTCTTCCGGGCATATAGAGGAAGGGATTGGTGCG
>OMJJ01000180.1 GCA_900299305.1 bacterium
AGAAGCCTACTCACACAGGGGGTAGGCGCACTCACCGGCTTCGCCGCCGCCTCCGAACTAGGTGCAAAAACCTCCCTTGCCTCTCCTGCCCCCATGCCAAGCACCTCTGCCGGCAGTTTTCCAAAAGGGTTTCTTTGGGGAGTAGCCACCGCCGCGCACCAAGTAGAGGGGAACAACATCAATAGCGATGAATGGCTGGTAGAGTACGCCAAGCCCACCTTTTTCCCCGAACCCTCCGGCGATGCTTGTGACCACTATCACCGCTACCTCGAAGATATAAAGATGGTCGCAAAAATGGGCTTCAATACCTACCGATTCTCGATAGAGTGGGCGCGAATCGAACCAGAAAAAGGCAACTACTCCCGCGCCGAAATCGAACACTACCGCCGTATGCTCATCGCCTGCCACGAAAACCATCTAACTCCTATGGTGACATATTGGCACTTCACACTGCCGCGCTGGGTTGCCGCCACAGGAGGATGGGAGAACAAAGAGACCATCGACCACTTTGTGCGCTACTGTGAGTTTGCTACCAAACATCTAGGCGATTTGATAGGAGTGGCAAGCACCTTTAACGAGCCTAATATACCTATCCTACTGCAAAAAGCGAAGTTCATTCCCCCCGAAGCCATGCAGGGAATACGTGCTGTTCTTCAAAAAGTAGGGCAGTCTATCGGCTCCGAAAAGTTTACCATGTTCCTCTTTAGCGATGCCGAAAAAGCCCGCGACAACATGATACCCGCGCACCACCTTGCCCTCGCCGCTATGAAGTCCGGACCCGGTAAGTTCCCTGTTGGTGTGAATATCGCTATGTCCGACGAGCAGTCCGTAGGGGCAGATGCCCAACGCGATGCCAAGCGCAAAGAGATATATGGCGACTGGCTTGCCGCCGCCGCAAAAAGCGACTATGTAGGCGTACAGACCTACACACGCTCCCGCGTGGGTAAAGACGGAGACATACCCCCCGATGCAGGGGCAGAACTCACTCAGATGGGTTACGAGTTCTACCCAGAGGCACTAGAGCAGACGATTCGTTACGCCGCCGCTACCGCTAAGGTTCCTGTCTATGTTACCGAAAATGGAGTAGGAACCGAAGATGACACACGCCGTATAGAGTACATCAAACGCGCTCTAGCAGGAGTGCAAAACTGCCTAAACGACGGCATAGATGTCCGCGGCTACATCCACTGGTCTCTTATGGATAACTACGAGTGGATAATGGGGTATCGCCCTAAGTTCGGGTTGGTATCGGTGAACAAAGAGACGCAAGCACGAACTATTAAGCCAAGCGGTCACTTCTTAGGCGCAATAGCAAAGCGTAACCGCCTCTGAAAACGGGGGGGCGTACTGGTAACTCACGAGCGGTATTTTCTGTTTAGAAAGGGGAAAACGAATGAGACTCAGTTCTTCCATACGGGGCGTGTTGGCTATGTTGGGGCTATCGTTACTTATGACGGGCTGTACCAGAGCCGTAGTCACGACCGACATTCAAAAAGATGGAACTTGGAAGCGCGTGGTTAAACTCTACGGAGTTGCGTCCACAAGCTCCCCGCTTGGCGGGGCTGGGGGTCCTATGGCGGGAATGAGCCTTGATAAGCAGTTTGTACTGCCCAAAGGGGAAGGGTGGAAAACCTCTCGAAAGATAGAGGGGAGTGATAAAAAGAAGAACCCTGCGGAGGCGAACCCATTTGATACAGGCTCCGAAGTCTATACCGCAGAGCGCACCTTAAAGGCGGGAGAATCGCTTGACCACGATGTTTCGCTAAAGTCGGATGAGGGGGCAAAGAGTAGCGTGGTCGAGACCAATACGGTAACGGTAAAGCAACTCTCTCCTACCCGTTTCGAGTATACCGAGATTGTTCGCTGGAAAGGGGCAAAGCCGGATCAAGGTATGTTTGCAGACCTACCTGTGAACGATAAAAACTTTCCAGATTCCATTAAGAGCATGATACCTGCAAACCTCCTCACCCCTGCCAACCAGAAAAGCCTAGATGCTAACCTGAGTAAAGCGATGTGGCAGCTGCTTTTCGGTCCGAACGACCCGCTTTTCACCGATATATTTTCAATTATTCTCTCACCCGATACGATTGAGCGAAAACTCAAGCGTAAGTTCTACTACACCTTTGACCGTGCGTTAAAAGAGACTTTCCAAAGCCAACTCTCAGACGAACAACGCCACACCATCGTAAAGAAGATGACACTGGCGGGGGTGGACGACTTTAAGAAGGGGAGTGAGAAGCAGAAATCGGTGGGTACGGGGATGTTGGGTGGGGGAGGGGGTAAATCGAACGATATAGCGGGTTTTACTTCGATGACGTTTAGCCTACACGTACCCGGCAAGGTACTCGAATCGAATGGCGAGTACGACCCTGTATCGCAAGAGGTCTACTGGAATTTCTACTCGCCTGCCCCTATGATGGGTGATGTGGTGCTTCGTGTGGTTTGTGAGGTGAACCCGTAATTTTAGGACAACCACCTGTCCAAATTTTCCGCTACAATAGCGTCGTCGTTAAGGTGGGGGTAGGCATGGTATACGCGGTCTATCTCCTCCTTCTGACCAGTACTCAGCCCCTCGTTGGGGTCGAGACACCAGATACCCTCTAACAAGCCCTGCCGCCGTAGTACCTCGTGAAGCCCCGCGATACACCCTTTGAAGCCGTTCGTGGAGTCGAAAAACGCGGCATTACAGTCCGTTACCTCTACGCTCTTTCGGAGTAGTTCCGATGATACGGCTCCACCGCTTTTTGTAACGGCACGGCACTCTTCCAATATCGTTACTGCCTGTCTCGTCCATACCGACCAGTGCCCCAATAGTCCCCCAACGATACGGCGTTCCACCACTTTCCCTGCTACCTGAAAGCGGTATGGAGTGAGCAGGTCTAGCACGATATTGTCGTCGTTACCCGTGTAGAGCGCGACATCCTCCCGCCCCGCCTCCGCAAAAGCGCGAACCACCTCCAGCGTTTGGTAGCGGTTGAAGGGGGCAATTTTTACCGCAATCACGTTCTCTATTTCGGCAAACCTTCGCCAAAACGCAATATCCAGTACACGCCCCCCTACGCTTGGTTGAAGATAGAAGCCGATAAGCGGTATCTCTTGTGCCACCGCGTTACAATGGTCAATAAGCCTCTCTATGGGCGCATCACGTAGAGCCGCCAAACTTAACAGCCCCGCATGAAACCCCAAATCCCGCGCAATCTCCGCCTCACGCACTGCGTGTTCTGTGTCGCCGCAAACTCCCGATATTCGCAGTAGGGGAGTGTGCCGCCCAACATCAAGTCGGTTGAGTTCCTCCTGAGTGAGAGCAAGAAGCGGCTCGAAAAGCCCCACATGAGGGTCGCGAATGGCGAACTGAGTGGTGTGTACCCCCACCGCAATACCACCCACTCCTGCCTCCGCATAGTACCGAAAAAGAGCGCGTTGCCGCCGTTCATCCAATGTACGATTCGCGTTTAGGGCAAGAGGGGTGGCGGGGATCACCATACCCGCATGGAGAGCCAGACTAAGCGGAGTAGGGAGCGGCATGGCGTTAAAACTTTCCGTCTCGCACGTCGAAATGGGTCGGCTTATTGAGGGTAGGTTTGCCGCGCTTAATCCACTGTGCTACCCACTGCTGAACCGTATAGGCGGGTACGCTTGGATACCCAAAGAGAGAGTGTACTCTCTGCGCGTTGTTTAGGAGGGCGTTAAGGGACTCGCTACCTACAAACTGCGGGGTCTTTCCAAACCACTCCCCAAACTGCTCGGCAACGCGCCGCACACTCAGCGTCTCTGCCCCCGCCAAGTTGAGGAGGGTGGGAGGGCTGTTCGCAAGGAGTAACGACTGTATGGCGTAGGCGTTCGCGGTTCCCTGCCAAAGCACGTTCACGCTTCCCATCGTAAGGTCAATAGGCTTTCCGTAATAGACCTTCTGAGCGAGGTCGCACAGTACCCCATAACGTAACTCTACCGCGTAGTTCAGGCGGAGTATGCTAACCGGAATCCCGTTGGTGCGGCTGAAATGCTCGAATATCCGCTCTCGCCCCAAGCAACTCATTGCATACTCCCCTACCGGCTCTACGGGGTCACTCTCTTTGGAACCACCATGTACCACCGGAGACAGCGGATAGACGTTCCCCGTAGAGAACGCGACGATACGACTTTTGGGAAACTGCTCGCACACCTTGCCGGGCAGGTAGGTGTTCATTGCCCATGTGAGCGACTCTTGGCGCGTGGTTCCGAACTTCATGCCCGCCAAGTAGAAGATATGGGGAGACTGGGGTAACGATTTAAGGAACGCCTCCGAGAGCAAGTCGCCAGAGCGGGTTTCGATACCCCAAGAATCCAGTAGCCCGTGCGCCCCTGCATCCGAGAACCTCGAAACCGCGACTACATTGAGACGGTTGCCCACTCTGTGCGCGGCGCGTTTCAACATTCGAGACAGCGACACCCCCATCTTTCCCGCCGCCCCCAAAACCAGAACATCCCCCTCTAGTTGGGAGACGGTTTGGCAGACCCCTTCGGTGGGTTCGCTGAGGAGGTCTTCAAGGCTCTCCACGTCGGCGATTTCGGCTATCAACTTCCGTTTCCTTTGCGCTTTTTTGCCACGCAGTCACGTATCACCGTCATAATGAGGGGAACCGTGCGCTGAAAATCGGCATCCCCGCGCAGGATAATATCTGCGTGAACACGGGAAGGCTCTACGTAGAGGGCGTGTCCCACTCTCGCGCACTCAAGGTAGTACGTTCCGATAAACTTGGCATCGGTGTTGCCTCTGCCCCCCGCCATATCGCGCCACATCCTCCGAATCGCCCGAACATCCGCGTCCAGTTCCATAAACAGCCGTAAATCTAGGCGGCTACGTATCTCTTCTAGGTGAAGTGTCATTAAGCCCTCGATAATCAGTACATCGGGGGCATCTGTATCGCGGCAACGGGCATCCATATCTGCTACGAGACGAGCGTTATCTGCGGAGTTGGGGTGGTTGTTATTGGGCATAACCTCCCCCGTAGAGGGCGAAACGAAGGTAGGTCCTCCATCCTTCCCCCGATAGAAGTACTTATCGAGGTTAAACAACTCTACATTCAGTTCGCTCCCCTCAAACGCCTCTACCAACTGCCGTGTAAAGGTCGTTTTTCCAGAGGCAGAGCCTCCCGCCATGCCTACTACTAGTGTCTTAAACGATTCCAATGTTGTGCTTTTCCTTCTAAGGGTTGTTGGGGTTCAGGGTGTCTACTTTTCGGATGAAGTAGAGCCGCCGCTCTCTCTCTTCGTTGGTTGCAATCAGGAGTACAATGCCCTCTTTGCCCTCGTTTTTGGGGTCTCCTATGCGTACATCCAGAATACGTCCCGGAAACGCATCGCTCTGCCACGCTATCTCCATATCGGTAGGGGAGGTCGCCCAAAACGATTTAGAGAGGTTGTTCGGCTTGGGGGTAAAGAGAACTACCCTATCCCCTAAAGTCGCTTGCGGGTTGTCGGGGAGTGGGTTTACTTTGCCGGGCTGATAGCCTAACATCCAGTAGTTGCGGTTCTTCCAGTAAGACTGCACATACCGTGCCCCCGCCCCTACTTTCATCTGCTCCGAGCCGGGATAGGTTTGTGTGCCGCAACCGTAGTAGGCGTAGGTCTCGTCTTCCGCTGGCGGCACAAACTCGGTAACAGTTTGGAGAGCGGTTCCGTCGAAGGTAAAGGAGGAGGTGGTATCTCCTATCCCCGCCACCATGATACCGGGACGCTTGCCCTGCGCTATCGCAAGTTTTACGCCTACCGGCGAGAGGGCGATACGCTCCATCTCCTTTCCGTTCCACTCGAAGATGCCGTCGGAGGTTACGACCTGTGTATTTCGCGATTTTGGGGCGTTTTTCGTCGTCTGCTTGATGTTCTCTTTGGTAACACCTGCTCCTCCCGCCGTTAAAAAGCGGAACTCACCCACCAGCAGAGCATCTGTAGCGGCTCCTTTAAGATACCAGTTGCCCTCTGGGATAAACCGCGCCCCGCTCCATTTTGCCAGTGTGAGGGTTCTTTGGGTGTCTTTGGAGTTACGTGAATCGGAGAGGAGGACGAGGTAGTTTTCGTCGTTATGTTTTACTCTGCCTACTTCAATGAGTTTCGTGTTTTCGGGTACGGGTTCCGACCATACTACTTGGTAGGCAAAACGTGCCTGAAGCGTGTTCCGTTGAGGGTTTAGCCCCTGCGCGGCAAGGTGCGCGGGAAATGTAGTTAGCCCAGCAGCAAAGAGGGTGAGAGTGGTGAGAGTTTTGTTCATAAGCGTTAGTGAATGAGTGCCGCGATGATAATAGCGGCAGAGATGAAAAGTGCGCCAGCAAAGACAGCAAGTGCTGTGTTGCCCTCTGCAAGTTGTTCGCGCAGTTTACCCGGAATCACAATATCGACGATACGATACGTTACAGCAAAAAGGATGCCTGCCACTAAAAGCCAAGCCCCCATACGGATAAGGTCTTGCCCCATACCTTCCAAAGCCGTTGCTATGCCCATTTCGGTTGTTACCTTCCTATCTGCGGACGTTCTTGTAGCGCACTGACTAACCTATCGGCAAGGCGGTTGTAAAAGAGGTTATCCATACCCCCTACGTACTCTTTGTAGGTTCCCCCAAACTGCTTTTTGAAGCGCGAGAAACCCGCGTAGAGGTGGTCGGGTACGCCAAAGGGTTCAAATCCGAACATATCGTACTCGATACAGCCTCGTTCCCGTGCGAGTTGCATGGCATGCCAGTGGAGCAGGTAGTTCGGCATAACTTCGCGGTGCAACTCCGACGACCCGCCGTAG
>OMJJ01000181.1 GCA_900299305.1 bacterium
GGTTGTCGTTGAGGTAGTTCTCGAATGTGCCGTCTGCATCCCACACATAGGCAACGCCTCCGCTCATACCTGCCGCGAAGTTGCGCCCCGTTTTGCCTAGCACTACCACCACGCCCCCCGTCATGTACTCACAACAGTGGTCGCCTGTACCCTCTACTACGGCGGTGGCACCGGAGTTACGAACTGCGAACCGCTCTCCTGCTACGCCTCGTAGGAAGACCTCTCCTGCTGTTGCACCGTAGAGTAGGGTGTTGCCTGCAAGGATGTTCTCGGTGGGGTCGAAGGGGGCGGTACGCGGTGGGTAGACGACAATGCGCCCTCCTGCCATGCCCTTGCCCAGATAGTCGTTTGCATCGCCCTCTACGGTCATGGTGATACCGGGCGCAAGGAAGCATCCGAACGACTGTCCCGCCGACCCCTTGAAGTCAAAGTGGATGGTGTCATCAGGTAGCCCCGCTTCGCCGTACTTTTTCGCGATTTCGCCAGAGAGCATGGTCGCGGCAGTACGGTCACTGTTACGAATGGTGAGTGCGTGTGATACCGGTGTTCCGTTTTCGAGAGCGGGTTTGGCGAGTTCTATCAGTTGCCTGTCTAGGATACGCTCTAGCCCGTGGTCTTGAGAGGTTACTCTTCGCCGTGCAAAGGTGTCGGGAACATCGGGGAGGGTGAGAAGGGGAGTTAAGTCCATGCCCTCCGTCTTCCAGTGGTTCACTGCGTCGGCTATGTCGAGCCTATCCATTCGCCCAACCATATCCTCTACTTTGCTAAATCCGAGTTCCGCCATGATTTCACGTAGTTCCTCTGCCACAAAGAAGAAGAAGTTCACCACGTTATCGGGCTGACCTGCAAAGCGAGAGCGGAGAATGGGGTCTTGGGTCGCGATACCGACGGGGCAGGTTCCCAAATGGCAGACGCGCATCATAATACAGCCCATAGTAACGAGGGGGGCAGTGCTAAAACCGAACTCTTCTGCACCTAGCAGAGCGGCGATTGCGACATCGCGCCCCGTTTTGAGTTGCCCATCTGTCTGTACATAGATTCTGCCGCGCAGGTCGTTCTTGACCAGAACCTGCTGGGTCTCGGCAAGCCCCATCTCCCAGGGGATACCTGCGTGCTTAATACTGGAGACCGGACTCGCGCCCGTACCCCCGTCGTGACCGCTTATGAGAACGTGGTCGGCGTGTGCCTTCGAGACTCCTGCCGCAACCGTTCCCACACCCACCTCTGAGACCAGTTTGACCGAGATACGCGCCTGTTGGTTCACGTTTTTCAGGTCGAAAATCAGTTGGGCAAGGTCTTCAATCGAATAGATGTCGTGGTGAGGTGGCGGTGATACCAGTGTGACTCCCGGTGTGGTATGGCGTACCCGTGCGATGTAGGTGTCTACTTTTGTACCGGGCAGTTCACCGCCTTCACCGGGCTTTGCGCCTTGTGCCATTTTTATCTGGAGTTCATCGGCATTTACAAGGTAGTGTGTTGTTACCCCAAAGCGTCCCGAAGCGATCTGCTTGATAGCACTGCGGCGGCTATCTCCGTTTGCGTCGGGGGTGTAGCGCACGGGGTCTTCGCCGCCCTCTCCTGTGTTGGACTTACCGCCGAGACGGTTCATGGCGATAGCGAGGGTCTCGTGTGCTTCACGGCTAATAGAGCCTAGCGACATCGCCCCCGTTACAAATCGCTTCACAATCTCTTTGGCGGGTTCTACTTCCGAGATGGGAATAGGAGTTCCGGGCTTGAATTTCAGCAGTCCGCGCAGAGTAGCGAGGTTACGGCTGGTGTCGTTCATGGCTTTAGAGAACTCTTTGAACGTCGCGTAACTCTTCTGTTGGGTGGCGTGCTGTAGTTTCGCCACACTTTCGGGGTTGTACATATGGTACTCACCACCGCGCCGCCACTGGTACTGCCCACCGGGTTGCAAATCAAGATTGTCGTCGAGGTGGATGGGAGGATACGCGAAAGCGTGACGTGCAAGAGCCTCCTTCTGAATAGCGGGTAGCCCGATACCACCAAGTCGCGAGGGGGTTCCGGTAAAGTACCTTTCGGTCATCTCTTTCTCTAAGCCAATCGCCTCGAAAATCTGCGCCCCGCGATACGATTGCAGGGTAGAGATACCCATTTTCGCGAAGGTTTTGAGTAGCCCCTTGCTGACTGCCTTGATAAAGTTCTTTTCGGCTTTGTCGGGGGTCATGTCGGGTAGGAAGCCGTTTTCGCACATCTCTCCCAGTGTCTCGAAGGCAAGATAGGGGTTGATAGCACTCGCGCCGTACCCGATGAGCAGGGCGAAGTGCTGAACCTCCCGTGCCTCTCCAGTTTCGACAATCAGGCTGGCGAGAGTACGATTTCCGGCACGAGTGAGGTGATGGTGTACCGCCGACAGTGCGAGTAGCGCAGGAATCGGGGCGTTCTCACGATTTGCCTCACGGTCAGAAAGAATAAGGAAGGTGTCTCCTGCATTGACCGCGCTCTCTGCCTCTATGCAGAGTGCCTGTACCGCCGCTTCTAGGCTGTTCGGGTCGCCGTTCACCGGGAAGGTGGTGTTTAGAGTACGTGCGGTTAGGTTATGCTTTGCGGGCATATTGCGAAGTTTGGCGAGGTCGCA
>OMJJ01000182.1 GCA_900299305.1 bacterium
ACGGTTTACATCCGCAAGCGTAACCGCCTGTATCTTCTCGATATAGTTTTGTAGGTAGTCGGCGGGTAGTCCATACTGCTCAATTTGAAGCAGTTGCCCCGCCAGTGCTTGCGGAGTCTGGGAGGCAATCGCGAACTGTCCTGCCAAGTAGCCTTTTACCTTCTTGAGTTCGGTATCGGTAAACCCCTCTTTTGCCGTTTTTTTCAGCACCTCTCGAACCGCTTTTAGGAGGGCGTTCGTGGTCTCTATTTTGGTGAAGGTAGAGATAGAGAAGACCCCACCCTGCTGGAACTTTGCAAAAGAACTCCCTATCCCATAGGTCAGCGAACGGTTGATACGAATCTCCTCAACAAGCCGCGATGTAAACCCACCCCCTAGTATGGTACTCGCAACCTCTGTGGCGTAGGTATCGGGGTGCTTGATAGGAATCCCAGAACGGAACAGGCGTACCTGTGTTTGGGTGCTATCGGGTTTATCGACCAGTATCTGCGTCTTCTGAGTAGGCATCCCTTTTATTTGATATAGAACAGGTCCACCCGAAACAACCTTCCAATCTGCAAAACGGGAGCGTAGTTTCTCGGCTAGTTCCGCCGCCTTAAAGTCGCCCACTGCGATAAGGGTCATCTCTTTTGGGTTTAGGTTCTCCTGATAGTACGCCAGTATGTCGTCTCGCTGGATACTGGACAGCGAGGTGATAGTGGGCGTGGCTCCGTAGGGATGCCCCGCGAACTCCGCTTGTGTGGTAACTACTCCTGCTACGGCTCTCGGCTCCTCCCCTATCGACTTGAGTTCGCTGATGGAGAGTTGACGCTCTCTGTCTAGTTCGCTTTGTGGAAAGTTGGAGTTGCGTAGCACGTCGGCGAAGAGTTCTAGCCCCGCATCAATGTCTTTGCTAAGTACGTCTAGCGAAACGGTAAAGCCGTCGTTGCCCACGCTTGCGCCCAACGAGCCGCCCAAAAACTCTATCTCTTCCGAGATTTGTACGGCGTTACGCTTTTCGGTTCCACGCCGCAACAGCGTAGCGACCAGTTCCGCGACTCCCGCTTTGTTCTGAGGGGCATGGGTTTTCCCGCCCGGAAAGAGAGCGCGTAGGGTGATAGAAGGTACTCGTGGGTACTCCATAAGTACGAGGCGAATCCCGTTCGCTTCGCGTTGGCGTTTGACGGGGGGCAGTTGCAACTTTTGGGCGTTTATGGGGAGGGCTACCAGAGCCATGCCCCCAAGGAGTGCCAAACCTACAAGGTATTTTCTCACTTCTGTTCACCTCCTTGGGGGGCATTTTCGGGTTTTAGTTCGATAACGGTACGGGTTTTCTCCGTGAAGTATTTTTTTGCTACCCGCTGAATGTCGGCAGGTGTCACCTTTGCATAGCGCGGTAGCAGGTCGTAGAGGTGCTTCCAACCTCCCCAGTGTGCCTCGTACTTTGCGAGTAGTCCTGCGCGTCCCATATTAGTAGAGAAACGCCCGATAGTTCCCTTGAGTTGCCCGTTTTTCGCTTTCTGTAGTTCGCGTTCGGTTACTCCCGTTTTCTGTACCTCTTCCAGAATGGTAAGTATCTATTTTTCGCACTCTTCGGCGGTGTGACCGGGGGCGGCTTGTGTGTAGAAGGTAAAGAGACCGGGGTCGAGACGGGCATCGCTATCGGCGTTCACCTCTGTAGCAATCTGCTTATCGTAGATGAGGGAGCGGTACAGGCGGGAACTATCTCCTCCCGCTAAGATGGTCGCTAATAGGTCGAGAGCGGGGGCATCGGGGTCGTGCGAACTTCCGATTTTGTAGCCAAAGAGGATAGCGGGTAGTTCGGCGGGACGATAGTAAGCGATTCGCTTTTCTCCCTGCTGGGGCGGTTCGGAGTTGACAACGGCGCGGGGCGGGATTTGGGCAGGTATATCCTCGAAGTACCTCTTCATCCCCTTAAAGAGTTCGGGGGTACGGAAATCTCCCACCACAACCACCACCGCGTTATTGGGCGCGTAGTAGGTCTTGAAGTAGGCTTTCGCGTCTGCAAGAGTAATCGCATCGAGGTCTTTCATAAACCCGATGGTGTCCCAGTGATAGGGGTGCGCTACAAAGGCATGGTTCTCCAAGAGTTCGAACATAGAGCCGGGTATGGAGTTGTCGGTATTGACACGCCTCTCCTCCTTCACGATGCCGCGCTCCTGCTCTATGTTGGCTTTATCGAGTTTGAGGGCGCGGATACGGTCTGCCTCCAGTTGTAACACGATGTCTAGGGTGGGAGTGGAGAACTGCTCGTAGTACTCGGTGGTGTCGGCAGTAGTGAAGGCGTTGGAGTCGCCGCCCCCCGCCTCGATGATGTGGTCAAACTCCTTGGGCTTGAACCGTGCAGAGCCGTTGAACATCATGTGTTCAAAGAGGTGAGATAGCCCCGTAATGCCGGGACGCTCGTTTCGTGAACCCACTTTGTAGAGGGTGTAGAAGGCAACGGAGGGGACGGTGTGGTCTTCTAGGGCGAGAACCACCAGCCCATTTTTGAGTTGGAGGCGTTGAACATTAAGGGAGGGCAACTTTTGGGCAGTCGCGGTACTCCCTATCAGTACTCCAAGTGCGATGTGTAGCCACAACGCACCTTTTACGATTTTCTTCACGCGGTACTCCTTATTTTGTTCTTATGGAGATTAGTATGACACATTTTCGCGGCTCTCTTCTTATCCTGTAAGGTGTGTGGACTGCTCAGAGAGGCTTACCTGCACCACACCACTCTCTGCCCTCCGCGCTCCTAGAGAGAGTGGCTCTACCTCTTGCCGTAATTTTACTATTCGCTCTTTGTAGAGGGTAAAGTTGGGATAGGTCTCTGCCTCTTTGAGCAGTTGGAGGGCGCGGGTGGGGTTTTCGCGCTTTGCATAGACACAGGCTTGCAGGTAGAGCGAGTTGGCTTGCATACGGAGGGAGGAGTTTTCGTTGTAAGAGCGTTCGGCATAGTCCAGAGTTCGGTCTAAATCGCCTCGTGCTAGTGCTAAAGTGGCAAGTGCCCAGTAGGGCTGATTGCGTTGTGCCTCTTCTAGTTTCTGTATCATGGGAATCAGTTTCGCCTCTGCCTTTTGTGCTGTAACCAAGTCACCTAAATCGGTGGCATCTATAATCTGGCTTGCTATGTAAAAGGCGCGGTTACTGGATGCCGCTCCAGAATGCTCTTCTGCTAAAACCTGATGCTTTAGTGCCTCCCCGAAATTCCCTTGACAGTAGGCACAAGTGCCCAGATTGCTATACACACTTGCCTGAACATCGGCAGAAAGTTTGGGATAATCCTCTAGTATCGCTTTTAACTCCGCCTCCGCTTCATCAAATCGCTCCGTGTAGAGCAACTCAACCGCTAAAAATAGCCTCACAACACACGCGAAAGGTGATTTGGGATTGAGTATAGCACGAGCAGATGTCGCAAGGTTGTCCGCTTGCTCTAAAGCACCATCCTCTGCGTAGTACAGAGCGGACAGTGCCATAGCGATAATCTTACACCTCAGCATCTTCTGGCTTTTGAAGTTCTGCATCAAATCCATGGCGGTGTGTAGATGCTTCTCTGCCTCTTTTCGCTCTCCTAAATAGGATAGGCACAACCCTATATTGTAGGCTAATATGGCAACGTTGCCGTTACCTGTCCAAGAGTAGACGGGAGCAGTAAGGCGATAGATGTGGAGTGCCTTTTTCGCCTCACCACGCTTTAGATACGAGGCGGCTAACAGCCACGGGGCGACGTATAAAAACAGTAGAGTCACAACAACAGCACCCATAAACATATCCTCCTATCCGAATGAGGTAGCAACACAACCCACTAACTGTGATATTTTGCCTCTACCTCTTGCCGTAGTTTTACTATTCGATCTTTGAATAGGGTAAAGTTGGGATAGGTCTCTGCCTCTTTGAGCAGTTGGAGGGCGCGGGTGGGGTTTTCGCGCTTTGCGTAGACACAGGCTTGAAGATAGAGCGAGGTGGCTTGTTCGCGGCGAGTGGTGGCTTCGTTATAGGCACGTTCGGCATAGTCTAAAGCACGTTCAAGGTCTCCTTGTGCAAGTGCTAACGTGGTGACTGCCTTGTACGCCCCGTTCTGTAGTGTTGCTTCCAAGCGTGGAAGCAGCGGTAGCAGTTTGCTTTCTGCTTGCTGTGCCAGAGCGAGGTTATCCAACTCTACGGCAGTTACCACTTGCCCGCAGTAGGCGGCTACGAGATAGTCGAGTGGGCAGTTGGGTGTCTGCTCTATGAGTTGGTAGATTTCCAACGCCTCCGCAAAACGCTTTTGGCAGTAGTAAGCACTCGCAAGGATATGAGAGGTAATCACCTTCTTAGAGGTATCTAAACCAGAGGTTGCCAAGACCCGCTTACAGAGTGTCTCTGATTCCTCAAAATCCTCTAGGTAGAGAAGGGCGTATGCCCTCCACGTAAGCATATCGGGCAAGAGTTTCGAGTTGTAGCGTAGGGTAAAGGACGCGAACTCCAAGTGCGTTTCGGCTCGTTTTCTATCTCCTAGACGGGCGTAGAGAGTCGCCGATATGGAGTTGGAGAGAGTGATATAGTCGTACTTGTAGCGTCTGGAACACTGTTCCCAAAGTTCTCTTGATACTTGGAAGTGCGCGATGGACTGCTCTAGTTCTCCCAACCACATAAAACAGTTACCGATACAAAAGCAGATACGTGCCTCCGCCTCTTTACCGGAGTAGCGGTAGATGGGCTGGATACACTGATAGGCACGGAGGGCTTTACGATAGTTCCCTTTTTTGAGATGGTAGTACCCATAGTAGCCCGGTGCGTAGTACAGAGCAAGTACCCACACAACGAACATAAAACTGGCGAATAACTCCATTCGGAACTCACCTTTCTGGGTTAGCCCTCCCCATAGAGTACCCCAAATGTCCTATTGAAACATCGTTGATTGCCACCGGACTCTAATTTAGTGACTTCGCTACATGGGAGACATAGCCGCCGCTAACATCAATAGAACTATCATCAGGGTGATGAATGTACCTAGTCCGATGAGAACTATACCAGTTCGCTTCAGACGTGCAACTCTATAGAATACTGTACCCACTATAAGAGATAAAATCCCAAAAACCACACCGAATGTTAGTGGCATCACTGCCCTCCTTTCACAAAAACGTCAATCAACTACCTACTATGCTTGTATAGGCAGAGGATTTCTGTAGCACACCGCACTTTGAAAAACAAAGTACTCTGCACATATTATAGTCCCCTATTCCTAATTTGTCAAGAAATAGACGGATTCTGCACATTTTTATAACCTCTGTTATGCAGAAACTCACCCCTAGCCAACCTTGCCCCTTCGCAATGTTGAGAGGAGGATGGCTTTTAGGCTAACGTTGCTATCTAGCGAGTTGGGAGATTAAAAACAACAACGATACCTCGATGTTGAAAGGATTGCGTTACTACTAGGGGCTCACCCCCTCTAAATCTCCCCCTTAACAAGGTGGAGACTTGCAATGCACTCCTCTCCTGCTCACTTTTCAGAGGCAAAAAGCCTTTTGTCAGAGGTGACGTTCCCTCCCCTTGTAAAGGGGTAGGGCTAGGGTGGGGTGGGTGCTACCCCCCCTTTCCTATCTCAAAACACAAAATACATACCCCTATCAGCCGTGAAAATGAGACTGCGTACAAATATCTACCACAGTGCTACTGGGGGTCACAACTCCTTTGGCTTTTCGGCAGGTTGGAGGAGTTCTTTTTCGGGGAGAGCCTCATGCCTCCCCTCTATTGGGCGAAGCAACTCCTTTGCATTGAGCGGCTCACTGCTAGGGCGTAGTAGGTTCTTGGGTTGCTCATACTGTTCTATGAGTTCTAGCACCTTTCTTGCGCCTTCACGAACTTGGGGGGTAGCCTTTGTGTCGTCGATAACAGCATGGCAAAAGGCAGTAGCATCCTTAACGCGCCATCGATTCGCAAGAAACACCTCCATAAAAGCGTGTATTTCAGGGTCGCCTATCCTCCCCAATGCGTCTTTGACAGACTTACGTACCTCTCCATCGCTCTCGTTAAGAGTCGCAAGAAGTACAGGAACCGCCCTTGCATCTCCTAGCCTACCGAGTGCAGAGGCGATAGCACTACACTCAAACCGCCCCCCTTCCGCAAGTACCTTGATAAGAACAGGAACCGCCCTTGTATCACCTGTATTGCTAAGTGCTTCTGCGGCACACCTACGCACATACCATGCCTCGTCCTCAAGAGACTCGATAAGAACAGGTACTGTCCTTGAGTCTCCTATATCACCTAATGCCCTTGCGGCACTACTACGCACTTCCCAATCACGCTCTTTGAGAGCCTCTGCAAGCGGGAGAATCGCAGACACACCCATCCTCCCAAGTGCTTGTTGGGCAGACCAGCGCACTACCTTGTCTCCACTCTTGAGCATCCTGATAAGAATAGGAACCGCCCTCGCATCCCCTATCTTACCAAGTGCTTCTACGATACTCTCACGCAATGTGCCGCCTCTATCCTGTAGAGCCTCCATAAACGCAGGAACTACCTTTGCGTCTCCTATATCACCAAGTGCTTCTACAACCGCTATACGTACTTGATAATCGCTATCTTTGAAAGCCTCTATAAGCACAGGTACTGCCCGAATATCTCTTAGGCTACCTAGTTTTCTAGCGGCGCACCTACGCACATACCAAGAGAAGCGGAACCTCAATAGCTTCATCAGCCATTTTATCTTCTCTTCTTGTGTCATATCGGATACCCTCACCTCAAGGCGGTACTAACGCCGTACATCTCGCGGGGCGAACCTAAACGCGCTAATAAAGAAGAGGGTCGCGACGGTGATATAGATGAGTGCCATTGCCGAGATAGAGGTACTCATGGGAACCCCGTTGTCGGTAGCGTAGCCGATAAGCCACGTACAGAACCCTGCCCCAATCCAACCGATGAAGTTAAGCATCCCTACCGCGCTCCCACGTCGGGCGGGGGGAACCACGTCGTACATACCCGCCACGATGTTCGAGTCGTGTATCCCCTTACAAAGCCCGAAGAGTACCATCGCTATCTGTAGTGCCGCCAACTGACGCAAGTAGCCGCAAGCAAAGATGAAGGGCGTACCCAACAGTGTACCGATACCCTGTACCATCATGCGCCCACCGGGGTAGCGTTTGCGAAGCGCGTCTGCGAGTAGCCCCCCTAGCGGTGCGCCTATCATGCTGGCTATCTGAATAAAGACGGTGGCATTGAACCCCGCCGAAGTGAGGTTTAGCCCAAACTTCTCTTTTAGAAAGGTAGGTGTCCATGTCAGAAAGACCCCCGCAACACTGTTGGTTCCCATAAAAGCAAGGAGCAGAAGCAGGGCGGAGGGAGTACGAAACAGTTCACGTAGAAACTGCCCAATGGGAATGTGTTCCTGCTTTTCCAACTCCTCGCCCTCTTTAAGAGCGTTGCGCTCTGCTTCGTTGCGGGTGGGTTCGCGAAGGCAGAACCACAGTACCCCCGCCAACACCACACCCAAGCCCCCAAAAAGCACAAAAGGCGTTTGCCAACCGTAGTGCTGTGCGAGGTAGCCCGCGAACACACTCCCCCCAATGGTTCCCGCATACACACTGGTCTGGTGGAGGCTCATGGCGCGAGAGCGGGTGTCTTTGGCGTGGTAGTCGCTTACAATCGACATGGAGGCGGGGAAGTAGAAGGTCTCTCCTAAGCCTTCCGAGCCGCGTACCAGCACAAAGTGCCATACCTTGCTGCATATCGCCGTAAAGCCCGTTATCACACTCCATATCGTGAGACCGCTAAGAATAACGACCTTACGCGAGAACCTATCGCCCACCTGACCCGCAAGCGGAGCCGTCGCCGCGTAGACCCACATAAACGCCGCGCTTATCATTCCCAGCTGAGAACTGGTAAAGCCGTACTGACTTTTGAGAACGGGAAGCACTACCGAGATGGCTTGCCTATCTGCATAGTTAAAGAAGCAGATAAACCAGAGCATTGCCACCACTGCCCAACGGTAAGAGGTTGGTTTCATCGGTCTCCCTTGCCTTCCAGTAGCCAAGCCTCATTGAACTCGGCGTGCTTTATGGTCTCGCCTTTACCCTCTGTTTTGGTGTTTTGCGCGTTGGGGGTGTAGGAGTAGGTGACGTGGATATGCCCATTTCGCGCTTGCATAATAGAGGGGTAGGAGTAGGAACCCGCGCCCTCCCTACTCTCGTCTTTTTCGAGGTAACGCGCCGTGCGCCATGTCTTACCCTCGTCCTCCGAGATGTGCAGAGCAAGGCGATGCCGCCCGTCCTCTGTGTCGTTGTTCACCAGTACCCACCTGCCACTTTTAAGGACGAGTACCTCTAACCCTGCCCCCGGATTAAAGAGTTCGGTGTCTTTTGCGAGTGTCCAAGTCATGCCTTCGTCTTTCGATTCGCTCACCTGAACCCGTTGCGGAGGGAGTCCGTTATCTCGAAAATAGGCGACGAGGGTTCCGTCCTTCCGAATAGCGATAGAGGGCTGAACGTTTCCCGCACCGACCAGAGGTTCACTTACCTTCCATGTTGCGCCGCCGTCGTCGGTAATCGCCATAAGCGAGAAGTCGAACCTATCGGAGTAGAGGGGGACTATCATGCGCCCACTGGCTAAGAAGGTGGGGTGTACCCGCGTCATCCAGCCGAGCCGC
>OMJJ01000183.1 GCA_900299305.1 bacterium
AAACCACCGCAAAGTAGAGGTCGTACGCGCCGCCAACCTAGAACTCCACCCCGGTGAGATAGTCGGCGTAGCAGGAGTAGACGGAAGCGGACAACGCGACTTAGCGGAGGCAGTCGTGGGTCTACAGCACGTTGCAAACGGCAAAATCTTCCTATCAGGCTCCGAAATCACCCCCGATTCCGTCGCACAACGCTACCAAAAAGGAGTCGCCTATATCCCCGAAGACCGACACCATGCCGGCATGATACTCGATTTCAGCGTTACCGAAAACTACACGCTAGGGCATCACCGCGAACCTAAATGGGGCGGAGGAACCCTTATCCACCCTCCAATCATGACCGCCCACGCTACCGCCATGATTCAGCAGTACGATGTGCGTATCTCACAACTCGGTGCGCTCATCCCCGCCCGAAACCTATCCGGCGGAAACCAGCAAAAGGTAGTCGTCGCCCGTGCTATGCAAGGAGACCCCAAACTACTCATCGCTTGCCAACCCACACGCGGACTAGACGTAGAAGCCGCCCGTTCCATCTATCGCACTCTCGAAGAGGCACGGCAGAGGGGACTAGGTATCCTCCTCTTCTCCCTTGATATGGACGAAATACTGCGCCTCTCAGACCGTATCGCCGTTATGTTCAATGGTAAAATCGTGACCATCTTACCCCGCGCTACTGCCACCCCCGAAATCATTGGCGCATGGATGACCGGTGCAAAACAGGCAGGGCAAGAGGCATGAAACTCTCCCTAAACACCCAAACTAACCTCAAACGCGCCCTCCTAAGCATACTCATAGGGCTACTACTGGTAGGAGTGGTACTAAAAGTCTCTGGGTATCGCCCGTTGGAGTGCTATAAGGCTTTGTGGGAGGGCGCAACCGGGCTAAGTTCCGGAAAGCCCGTCTCTGTCTCTGATAAAGGGTTCTCTGTTGGGGGTTGGGAGGCGCACTTTAGTACCTACACCTTCGCCCAAACCCTCGCGACCTTCACCCCCCTGCTTTTCTGCGGCTTGGCGATAGCCATAGGCATACGGGCAGGGCTGTTCAATATCGGCGCACAAGGGCAGATGACCGTCGGGGCAATGGCGGCGGCAACAGTAGGGGCAATAGGAACCAACGGCTCACTACAGCCCGTAACAGGAACTCTGCCCCCTGTAGTACACCTCACCCTCACGCTACTAGCAGGTGTTCTCGTCGGAGGTCTCTGGGGCGCAATCGCCGGAGTCCTAAAAGCCAAAAGAGGAGTCCACGAAGTACTCTCTACCATCATGCTAAACTATGTGGCAATCAACCTCACTAACTACTTTGCCACCCACAACCTCAAAGACCCCAACCCCTCCAACATGGCGGCACAGACGGGGCTAATTGCAAAATCGGCATGGCTCGCCCCCCTTATTGCCCGTAGCAACCTCACCATCGGAGTAGCCATTGCGGTACTCTCTGCGATGGGGTTAGCCTTTCTGCTCTGGCGCACCGCGTTTGGCTACGAGATACGAGCAGTAGGATTGGGTGCAGAGGCGGCGCGTACTGCGGGTATCCCACTCTCCAAAATCCTGATACAGACCATGGCACTTTCGGGCGCGTTGGCAGGGGCGGCGGGGGCGTTGGAAGTAATGGGAATACATCACCGCTTTGTACAAGGAACCGCAGGAGACTACGGCTTCGACGGAATTGCCGTTGCTCTCTTGGGGAGTGTTCATCCCTTTGGCATTGTACTTAGCGCGGCGTTCTTCGGCGCACTCAACAATGGGGCGAACCTTATGCAACTCCAAACCGATGCCCCCAAAACCGTCGCCGTAGTCATTCAAGCCGTTATTATTCTGCTGGTCGGGCTACGCTTCAAGCCCAAAGAGACCCCCGCGCCAACTACCGAGAAGGAGGAGTAACCACGTGGGAAACAGCTGGCTAATCGCACTCGTCACCTCTACCCTCTTTAGTGCCGTGCCTCTGGTACTTGCCGCAATGGGCGGAGTACTCTCGGAGCGTTCTGGGGTCGTCAATATCGCCCTAGAGGGCTTTATGTTGGCGGGGGCGTTTGTGGGATTCTACTTTGGGCTACACTCCGTACCTATGGGGATATTTGCCGTACTGATTACAGGGGCGATTTTAGGGCTACTACACGCCTTCTTCACCCAAAAAGCGCGTATGAACCCCGTAGTAAGCGGTCTCGGCTTGAACCTACTCCTTGCTGGCGCAACCCGCTATCTCGCGCTACGCCTCTTTCCGGAAGGCGGACATATAGATGGGCTATCTCCCAACCTCTTTTTAGGCTTGGCAATCCTGTTACCGTTTCTCTTGCTCTTCACCCTAAACCAAACCAAGTTTGGTCTCAGGCTACGAGCAGTAGGAGAGAACCCCGAAAGCGCAAGAATGGCAGGTATTGCCCCCCACCCACCGCGTTACTGGGCGGTCATGCTCTCTGGTATCTGCGGTACTACCGCGGGGGCATACCTCTCTATGGCAGATGCCCACACCTTCACCAGTGATATGTCCGCAGGGAAGGGTTACGTAGCGTTGGCGGCGGTCATCTTTGGAAAGTGGAACCCGCTTGGAGCCGCAGGAGGTGCGCTCTTTTTCGGCTTCTTCTACGCCCTCCAAACCCAACTCCAAATCAATCAGTATCATCTTAACGCGCTAGGAATAGAGTGGACTAGCCCCTTCCTACTCGACTGCCTTCCCTACCTTATGACCCTACTCGCACTCGTCAGCGTGATAGGACGTGCCACCCCACCCGCCGCCCTATCCATAGAAGAGGACTAAACACCGTGATTATTATGGGAGTAGACCCCGGAACCGCCACCACCGGGTACGGCATTGTAGAAAAAAAGGGAAACACCCTCAAATGTATCACCTACGGCGCGATAACAACCCCCAAAGAGGACGTTATCGAAGACCGCCTACTCTCCATATACAACCAACTCAACGCGATTCTGGACGAGTATGAGCCGGAGATGATGGCAGTAGAAAAACTGTTTTTCGGGAATAACGTCACCACCGCCCTTACCGTAGGGCGTTCGGTAGGTGTCATCATGTTGGCGGCAGTTCAGCACAAAATCCCCTGCTTCGAGTATCGTCCCATAGAGGTAAAAGTGGCAGTCTCTGGGTACGGCGGCGCAGAAAAACGGCAAGTACAGATGATGGTGAAGCAACTGCTTGGCTTGCCTCAAATCCCAAAGCCCGACGATGCCGCAGACGCGCTCGCCATTGCGATATGCCATGCCCACTCTGCCCCCATCGCCGCCCTAAACCGCAACCTAAGACGCTAACATAACACAAGGAGACCGCATGATAGCACAACTGATAGGGAATCTGGTTCGCTCCGAAGCCAACTCCGTAGTCCTCGACGTGGGAGGGGTGGGCTATCTGCTCTTTGTTCCCGCAACCGTACTCGCTCACCTACCCGCAACCGGAGAGCGGCTTACCCTCCAAACCCACCTCGTAACACGCGGTCAACCCGATTTCGAGATAACCCTGTTTGGGTTTAGAGAACTCTCGGAGTTACGTGCGTTCAAAATGCTCATCGCGGTCTCTGGAGTAGGTCCCAAAGTCGCACTCGCGATTCTCTCCAACTCAGAGGTAAGTGAACTCGCCCGCGCCCTCTCGACCAACGACACCCGCCTCCTCACCAAAATACCGGGCGTAGGTCCCAAAATGGCGCAAAAACTCTGCCTAGAACTCGGAGACAAGATGGCGGAGTTCGCCTTCACCTCCCGCGCCGAACGCATGGTAGAGGGGCAACAGACCACCGAAGTCAACGCCGCCTACGAAGACGCAATCGAGGCACTGGTAGGCTTGGGGTATAGCCGTGCCGACTCCCGCCGTGCCGTAGACCGCGCCTTTGCCAACGCCGCCGACAAAACCAACACCTCCAACCTAATCACAAGCGGACTTGCCCTCCTCAACACAAAACGATAAGCAAGGAGGTGTCTATTGAAATCACATAAGGGGCTATCTGGTAAATTTGAAAACCTACGGCGTTATCAAAGTAACGCTCAACTTAGTCCAGCATGGTTACTTTTTTGGATATTGTTAGTTGGTTGTGTTATGTTAGCGCGTATTTTGTACGCATTTAAACAGATGGGGTTTAACATTCACTATAGATAACTTTCTTACGCAGAGTTTTGTGCGTTTGCCGAGAGCGGTTCTTGTACTGCTTACAGCCCCCTATCCCAACCCTTTCCCCCGCTTCTCGCAGGAGAAAGGGCAAATGCACTAAACTCTAAGGGCTTGCGCCTTCTTACTATCTGTGCCTAAACAGAACACCTTCCGCCTTAGCACTCCTTTCTCCCGTGTCAAACGGGGGAAAGGAGACGGAGAATAGGGGGCGTAAACAGTATGGCGGGCATTTCAGTCACTAAAACAACCTACCCGTGCGTAACATGAGTAGATAACTTTCTTACGTAGTAGGAGAATAGAATGGGATATCAGGAAGCGTTTCGCGAAGTTGTGTTGAATCCGTTCCGTGAGGACGCAGAGATAAGTCAAGAAGTCAATCAGTATCTTGCCGACTACCAACAAAACAGAGCCGAATTCTCGTCGTTTGACCACTATATCCGCATGAAAATACTGGGGTACGCACGAACTCCTTGCGAAACCCGTGCGCTTGCGTTGTTATACAGCTATACCTATATGCCCATGCACTTGGACGGAAACAAAAAGGTGATTGAACGAGAGTATCAGACATTTTTCCAGCCGTACCTCTATCAAAAGCCCTCGAATGTTTGGATGATTGATGTCGGCTGTGGCCCCATGACCGCGTGTCTGGCTCTCGCAGATTTTCAGCAAAGTCTACCCGACCCAAAACGGCTTGAACTTGATTATACGGGGTGTGACCTCCACTCCTTTATGACGGGCATCGCCTTGAATTTCAACGAAAAGAAAGATATTTTCGGAGAAAATTTTCGAGGAGGCTACCCAGACATCAAAAATCCGCACTGGATGGAGCAGTTAGGTTGTCCGCTCAAAGACGGAGGAACCCTCGTTTTCTATTTTTCCTACTTTTGGGAGCAAGGCGGGGTCACGGAAGAGGTGAGTAAATGGGTGGATTGCGTCAAGCGTATCTCTCTTCAAGCCTGTGTAGAGGACACCTTCATCGTCTACCTAAACAGAGATTTAGGTAACATCAACAGTGCCTATACCGAATTCAAGCGAAGAATCGGGGAGCGTTCCGACACATTGGAAGTGATTGCCTCAGAGAAGTGTAACCACCGATACCAGTCGTGGAGTGGGTTGGAGGAGTGGGTTATGGAGGGGATAGTCCCTAAACCACGCCCTAAAAAACGAACCGACCTGCACTATGAAATTCTGCGCGTAGATTGGAAACACTTTTGAGCAACGACATTCCCTCCCCTTGTAAAGGGGCAGGGCTAGGGTGGGGTGAGTGCCAACTTCACTACGCACAACTAGTTTTATGCTACAAATACAACCTTTTGAGGCTTATCCCATCTAACCAGTATTCAAGCAGTATCAGCGTGTTTTTCGGCAAGAAACTCCTCTACAGTAGGAAGGTCATCCGCATATTTCCCAAAAACAGAGAGCGGTTTGGGCAAGTATCTGTCCAAAAGTTTAGAGACATAGTCTTCTGGGTTCACCCCGCTCAGTTTCGCCAACGTGTCTAGTTGCGTTGCCAGTTCTGGTGTAATCCCTATCGTAAGCGTCATGGTTCTCTTCTCCCCCTACGCAATTATCTCCTTGATGGGTTGCCCATGGTCGATGGCAAGTCGGCGGCGACCCGGAACCTCCAAACGGTGCGAATCTAGCCCCATGAGATGTAGAGCCGTCGCGTGAATGTCGGTAACATAGTGACGGTTCTCTACCGCGTAGAAGCCGAGTTCGTCCGTCGCCCCGTGCTGGATACCCCCCTTAACGCCACCGCCTGCCAACCACGCGCAGAACCCTTGCGGATGGTGGTCGCGCCCCGTGTCTTGTGCTCCGGGGGTACGCCCGAACTCCGTACCGAACACCACTAACGTATCTTTGAGCATTCCCCTCTGTTTCAGGTCTTTCAGTAGCCCCGCGATAGGCTTGTCTACCTGCTCCGAAAGGGCGGTATGGTTCGAT
>OMJJ01000184.1 GCA_900299305.1 bacterium
ATTGGAGTTTGCGGTAGGTATTCCGGGGACGGTAGGGGGCGCGTTGGTCTCCAACGCGGGCGCGTATCGCGCCAATATATGCGACCTTGTGCGCTCCGTAGAGGTGGTAGAGGCGTGAGAGCGGAAAGAGGTTAGCCCCGACTGGATGGAGTTCTCGTATCGGGATAGTTGCTTGCGCCGTGATGGGGGCAAGCCCGCCGTAGTACTCGCTACCACCCTCGAACTGACTCCCTCTGCAAAGACCGCCATTCGTCTAAAAGCGAAAGACTTTCAGTATCAGCGTATCCTCAAACAGCCTTGGGAACCTTCTGCGGGTAGCTTTTTTAAGAATGTGCTGAGTAAGAGCCTCGCGGAGAGCCTTCCCAATCTTCCCGCCCCCATGAAGTCAGCGGGAGTTGTACCTACTGCCTATTTATCGGAGGCGTGTGGTCTCAAGGGGTATAGGGTAGGTGGAGCCGCCGTCTCACCACGCCACGCAAACTTCCTTGTCAATCGTGGAGGAGCCACCGCTACCGATATTCGCGCCGTAGCCGAGCACGTGAAGCGGTGTGTGTGGGAGCAGTTTGGGGTACAGATAGAGGAAGAGGTTCTCTATGTAGGGGAGTGGTAACGCCCGTTAGTTACCAAAGAGTTTGGAGTTATGAACATCCTGTATCGCTTCATCCGAGATGCTTACCAGATGCAACTGCGAATAAGGTACGCCTTCTAGGTTGAGAAGAACCTCTTTCACGTTGTCTTGGTGACTGAGGCTTGTGCGTTTGCGGATACCCACAATAAAAAGGTCCCCCCGCAATGCCAGCCCAAATATCCCCAAACTCCGCGCTATCTTTTCGGGAATAAGTTGTGCCGCAATGGGGTCTACTAGCCGTCCATCTGCCCAGACGGGTGTGCGCCCGTGTAGGGTTCGCTCTCCATCTATGAGGGCTTTGAACAGAGCGACTTCCGCTACTGCGGAGGTGTTACGGGCAAGGTAGAGATGCCAGCCGATGGTGTCTTGGCTATAGCGTGCCCACACCTCCAAATCTGCACTCTGACACGCATCCCGTAGGTTATCGGTTCTATCTGCCAGTTTGATAATACGAACCCAGCGGGGAGCCTCGAACAGCACCTTGAAGTAGCGGGCATCTCGCTCGAAGCGAACATCGGTCATCTGTGTGGAGGGGAGGTAGGGTTTGGTAAGAAGGTGTACCGCCTCGAAGACCTCCGACCCCATTACACCGCGCAGTTCGGTCTCGGTTTCAGAGCGTTCGGTAATGAGGGTGTCGTCAAAGGCATCGTGCAGAATAGCGGTGGCAAGGAGGTTTGCATCCTTTTGGTTCCACTCTTCCGCCAATATCCGAGCCACACGCAAAGGATGCACCACGTAGGGCGGCGGGTCTATATCGGGACTACAGAACCGAGTTTTACCTTCATGGTACTTTTGCGCCAGCGAGTAGGCGGTACGCAGAAATGCCGTTGTCTCCTTTGGCAGATGGGTCTCAAGCCACTCCCATACCTCATTAGGACGATTCGTAAAACGGGAACTATCCATTATAGCAAATAAAACTTCCGTTCCAATAGTTTTAGTATTTCATGTTACGTACTCGCCCTCATTCTGTCCTTGCAGGACATCTTTCCCCCAAGTTTGGGGGAAAGAGAGAGTAGAGAAGTATTCCCATTATCAGAAAGGTGTACCTGTACAAAAAGGTAACTACCTTCCTATGGAGTGCATTCGCCTCTTCGCCCAAACTTGGGAGAAGAGGTTGGTGATGAGGGCTAAAACCTTGCACACTACGTAACATGAGTTAGTATTAAGAACCACTCCATTTTAGCACTTGCTTTCGCGGTGCGTCAAGAACTTCCAAACGTGTTGGTCTAACCGTTTCCGGTAGCGTTCGGGTCGGTAAGTCCGGGTAGGTCGGCGGTGCTGTCGCCAAAACGGACAATCGGTATATCGAACGCACCTAGCATGGCATGATAGAGTCCGCAGAGGGGCGTGTTCTTTTGATATACCAAGTGCCTCCCCGTTGCGAAACGGTTCCCCGCGCTTCCACCGATTACAAGGGGAAGGTTGTAGGGGCTGTGGGCGTTTCCGTCACGCATACCACTCCCAAAAAGAACCAAGGAGTTATCGAGCAGGTTGCGCTCTCCCTCTTTAATCGACTTGAGCCGTGCGAGGAGGTAGGCGTACTGCTGAATATGCCAGAGGTTAATGCGTTGATACTCGGCAAGTTTACCCTTATCGCCTTCGTGGTGCGAAATTTGATGGTGTCCGCCACTTACGCCCTCTAGGAAGGAGAAGTTACGCCCGCTCACTTCGTTGCCAAACATAAAGGTAGCGACACGGGTAGAGTCCGTCCAAAAGCCCAGTACGATAATGTCGAGCATAAGGCGAACCTGCTCTGTGTGGTCGATACCGCGCTGTTTTATGGCGATGGGGTCGTTGTAGTAACTTTTGATTCGGCTACCGAGTTTTTCGATCTCTTGGCGGGCGAGGGGGTCTGCCATAACCTCGTGCTGGCGGCGCACTCCATCAAACGCAATGCGCTTTTCTACCGAGCGTACCGCCTCGAAATACTCGTCGAGTTTGCGTCTATCTGCCTCTCCCAACTGCGCTTGAAGACGTTTTGCATCGTTCATAACGAGGTCTAAAACGCTTTTGTCTTGTGGATTTGCGGCTTTACTGGTTCCGCCAGCCGTGCGAAAAAGCCTATCGAACGCAAGTTGGGGATTGAGTTCACGGGTGACGGGAGTGGTGGGGGTGCTCCATGAGATATGAGAGCCGTAGAGGGCGGTAAACCCGACATTGGTATCTACGTAGGTCGTGGGCGACTCTACGCTCAGTTCGAGAGAGGGTAGCGGGGTGAAGTTGCCGACGTGCTGTGCAATGAGTTGGTCTAGCGAGACCCCACCGCAACGCAGGTTGCTTCCCGTTGTTTTGGTAATCGCCGTACCCGTAAGGAAGGGGGCAACCTTCACATAGTGACCGTCCCCCGTAATGCTGTTTTTGTTCATCAACTCGGAAAAGACGAGAATATCGTTTTTTACGTTGGTAAGGGGGGCAAGGGTGGACGAGAGTTCAAACGCTTTTCCTACGCCTTTAGGTGTCCACGCAAAGGGGTTTACGCCGTTCGGCATATAGAGGGCGGCAAAACGTAACGGAGTAGGTGCAGGGGCATGAGGTTGCGCTTTGGCGGAGGACTGCATGGCTTCGAGTAGCGGCAAGCACATCGAAACCCCTAAGCCTTTGAGTGCCGTTTTGCGTGAAATCGGTTGTGAGGGCATAACGTCTCTTTCCTGAGTGGTTCAAAAGTTCTCTTCTGCTCTGTTTGACGGTAGAGTGTTCGTGAATGTTGCAGAATTGTGCTAAAGTACATCAAGCCGCTCGAACATCTTTTGAGCGTAGTTCCAGTAGTTGTAGTCGCTACCCGCGCCGGAGGTATCGGCTCCAGAGCCGCGTATACCGTGCATTACCAGTGCCCACATCGCTTCAAAGAACGCGACTACCCACTTCATTTTCTGAAGGGTATCGAGGTCAGAAGGTTCTGTGAGACCGTAGGTAGTAAGCAGTGCTACCTGTTCTGCCTCCGAGTAGTTTCCGGCAATGGCGGTAGTAGCGAGGTCGGTAAGCGTGTCGCCGGTGCCAGAGAACTCCCAATCGACAAGACAGAGGTTCGTGCCATCGTCCAGAAAGTTGTTCGCCCAGAAGTCGTTATGCGCGAGACCGGGCTTATAGCGTGGGTCGTTTAGGCGTTCCTGCTCAATGTGGGCGAGTTTTGCGTTGTACTGGTCAATACGCGAGGGGAGCTCCAGTCCCAACATAGCGGCACTCTCCTGTAGCCGCTCAATGCGCCGATACTCCGAACCTTGTGCTTTTACGGTCTGTATGGCGTGGAGGCGGCGCAGAGTTTCGCACAGGCGCACGATGTTGGCGGGTTCGTGGAAGGCTTCGGGTTTCCAGTGCGTCCCCTCAAAAAACGAGAGTACCATAACCCCCGTAGGGTCGGCGTAGAGGACTTTGGGGGCGATACCCGCCTCTGCCGTCGCCTTACTCGCCTCTATCTCCTCTTCGCGGCGGATTCCAAGTAGCCGTGAAGATTCTGCCCCAATCCGCAGAAGATAGGTCTCTCCCTCTGCCTCTACACGGTAGTTGGTGTTGTTTAGGCTCACCACATCCGAGAGGGTAGAGATGTGTAACTCCGAGAGAGGGGCAAAGAGCGGAATACGCTTGGCGAGTTCAAAGACCTCGTTAGGAACGGGGGTTGCTGTTGTGTTGGGTGGGTTCGTCAAGGCTTTGTTAGCCCCTTCTCAATCTGTTTATCTAGTTCCAGTACCTCCTGCTCTGCTTCCGCAACAGGCTTGCCTTTAGGCATACCGGGACGCAGATGCCCTGCGGCAAAGAGGTAGGCATCTCGGCGTAGGTCGTGCCGCTGGCGGAAGAGGGGAAGCAGAGTTCGTTCGGTATCGAACCCTTTAAGTTCGGCAAGGCTGGTCGCGGTCTCTAAACTCTGCTTCTGTTCTGGAGACAGCGAGAGGTGTGCGAAGGGGAAGCGTTTGGGGTGCTTGCTCCACGCTTTAAGAACGGTTTTGGCGATGGTAAAATGCCCCACCTCGTTGATATGAACCCCATCATCGGCAAAGCGGAAGTTTGGGTTCGTTTTTCGTGCTTCGTCGAGTGCATAGCGTATGGGGGTATGAATGTCGATAACGCTCCATCCCTTACGGGTTGTAAGCCATTTCGCGTACTCTGTGAGTACCTCGTCGTAGCCTTCGTAGGGGCTACGGTACTCGGCGCGTCCTGCGGGGAGAGTCTGCGCTTTGATGGGTACGGAGTCGAAGACGGGCGGCGTAAGCAGGGTGATTCGCTTTGCGCCTACCCTCTGCACGAGCCTCTCTACTCCCTCTTTATATTTCGCAAACCGCTCTTCCCCTAACGGGTAGTAGATACCGTCGTTCATACCATAACAGGCGAAAACATAGTCCGGTTGTGTGGTTTTTAGGACGCGCTCCAAGCGTTCGTGAAGGTCGGGGCGCGGAAACGAACCTCCCGCGTGTCCCGGTTCACTCAAGCCGGAGACGGTTTCGCTAGGTAGCCCACAGTTGATGAACCACCTATCGGAACGGCTACCCGAAAGCGCATCGAGAGTGACGATATAGCCCCCGGAGTAGGTAATGCTATCCCCCAAGAAGAGGATACGCTGTGGTGAGTTTTGCGAAGGCGTAAGCGAAGCAGAGAGCGCAGTTCCTCCTACTCCTGCCAAAAACGTTTTGCGTGTCATGTTCATAATGAGTTCCTAGTTCCGTTGGGTGCGAGGTGTTTATCGCTCCTAAATTCCCTATTTTTTCTCAAATTCCTTTCTGTTTTTGAGGCACAAAGCGGCTTCTGATTCGGTATTAGTGAGTTGGCGTATCCCCGTTGAGTGTTGACACCTTGGCGCAAGAGTGGCATAATGGGATAAAGCTCACCCTCACTCATAGCCTAACTTGCCAAATCAACAAAGGAGAGACCCACTCGTGTCCTTATACAAAGTTGTTTTCTGTTTTTTGGGGATTATCTGCGGCATTCCCGTTGCATCGGCACAAAAAAACGCCGCCATGAATCAGCGGCGCATTAACGAATATGCCGCTACCATTGACCACGCGGTCTCTAGTCTTATCGCGATACCGGGCGCACGCCGTAAAGATGAGCCGCTCCCTTCCTATTTTTCGCGCCTCGTTACTCTGCAACCCAAAGAGATACCTGCCAACTATCAGCGGAGAATGTTTGGTCTCCTCTCCCTTATCTCTCAGTTAGGGAGAATTATTACCCCTCTACACAAGTCCCCGCAACTTCAAGATGTCAGCCCTACCAACAAACAGCAGTGGCAAGAGATAGCGCAAAACAGCACGGTTGTTACCCAAAAAGGAGACAAGATTCTGAGTATTTGGCAGGCATACCTCAAAAATGCGGCAAACCCCACCCTACAAGCGCAACAGAGGCAAGAGATAGGAAAAGAGATGCTCACCACAGTCTACTACGCTATAAAGGTACGCAAAGCGTTAGGTGTCGCGCACCCTTAACCCAAAATAACCCTCTTTTTAGGTGAATCCGTGAACCTTTTCGCCCCAAAGACCGACCAACTATATAACAGAGATTTAAGACGCACCTCTTTTCTATCTGTGTGGTGTCTGGTTGCCGTCGTGCTATGCGGTAGTGCGTTAGGTGTGGAGGCGCAGTCCTCTTTTCCCTACACTGCCCTTCAGGGCGCACTAGATAGCCTTGCGAAAGGCGAGATAGCCGCCGCAGGAAAGCTGTTGCAAACCGCCCTAGAGGTGCAACCCGACCATGGGCTAGTGCAGAATGTAGTAGGGGCGATATGGCTGTATGCAGGAGAGCCGCGCAAAGCAAGAGCCGCCTTCGAGCAAGCCGCACAGTCACCTGCCGATAAGAGCCTTGCAAGATATGGTATGGGGCTTGCTCTACTGGCAGAGGGTAGTTTTGTTGCGGCGCAAAAAAGTTTCTCTGCCGCGAACGAGGACAGCCCAAACCCAGATGGTTTAGAACTGGCACAACTCTATACACGTTGGTTAGCGAGTAATACGCCCCTCCCAGAGCGTCCTATAGATGACTCTGGAAATATCGCGGCGGGGTTTGCAGTGCTAAAAGGGATGGAGCAGAGAGCAAAACGGGCGAACAGTACCGCTCAAAAGCAGTTGGAATCTGCTCTGAACGCCCCCGAAAACACGCTACTGCGGCAGTCTTGGGGGTTGCTAATGACCTTCGAGAAAGCAAAACCGCTTACGTCGGGCTATCCACCTACTCCCCTCAAACTAGAGGTGGCAAAGAGTAGCGAAGAGGTCTATCGCGGGAACGTCTCCTTGCAGATGGACACCCAAAGCGCATCGACGGCGTATGTGATGTATGAGGTAGATGGACAGCCGATAGGGCTGGTAAACACCTCTCCCTACACCGTAACGTGGAACTCAACCTCTGTACCCAACGGTCTGCACGAACTTAAAATCACGCAGATGAACTCTAATGGGGCAGAGATACAGAAAACGGTAAAACGCATCCGCGTTGTGAACACAGAGGCAGAGCCGAACGGCGCAGACCGCGACAAACAGAATCGGCTACGAACGCGGCTTGCAAACCTGCTCGTACTACAACCAGACCGCTGTGCCACTGCCTACACACTAGGCGAACTTGCACTACAAGCCGGAGAGCGCGAAAAGGCACAAGGCTGGTTTTGGAGAGCCGCCGCGATACGCCCAGACTATCGTGAGGTGCGCCAAAAGTTACTTGCGTGTGGAGGAATGGAGGTTGCCGGAGAGCCTGTCTACGGAGGGCTTCCCACCGAAAAACTGGTGGCACTCACCTTCGACGACGGACCCAAGCCCGGCATGACAGAGCCGCTTTTAGAACTGCTTACCGAAGCAAAAGCACCGTCTACCTTCTTTGTGATAGGGCGGCACGTAACCGCAAACCCGCGCCTTGCAAAAAAAATTACAGAAGCGGGTATGGAGATAGCCAACCATAGTTACACACACCGTAACCTTGCACGGCTTACCCCGTCTGAACTAGAGCAAGAGATTGTACAGACCCAAGCGGCAGTACTCTTCGCAACCGGAAAACTTCCGCACTTCCTACGCCCCCCAGGGGGGAACTGGAGTGACGCTGTAGCAACTAGCGTACAAAAATGGGGAGTAACCGCCGGCTTCTGGACGGTAGACGTATACGGGGCAGAGGTCATCAACGCGCAAGAGGTCGCGAAGATGGTTTTAGAGCAGGTACGCCCCGGTTCGGTAGTGCTAATGCACAACGGGAAGGCAAATACCCTACAATCTTTGCCCACGATTTTGCGAGAATTGAAGCGGCGCGGGTATACTTTTGTTACCATGAAAACGCTCGAAACTCGACTACAGAGCGCAAAGCAGAGCGAACGAGACGCTCTACGCACCCAAAACACGAAAAAACGGCGTATTTCAGAATAAATTTTCGTGGGGCGGTGCGATTTTGGGCAGGAATGCCCGAAGATATTCTCGAAATTAGAAGGTAACGCGGGGGAGAGTGGTTCTCCTCCGATACAATACTTACGAAGAGTTGTATCCCAACACACTATTAAAGATGTGTTCGGAGGAGGAGTTCCATAAAATGCCTAAACAGAGTGGCTTCAAAGGTGGATTACTCGTTTTGGGAACGCTGGCACTGTCGGGGGTTGGCTTCAGCCCCGCAAATGCCCAAACTAAAACAGGGCAGTCCCTATTAGGAGTTCGCCTTTACGATTCTTATACCATCGTCCTTAAAAAGTTCGGACCTCCTGCCGAAGTAAGGCAGGGTGGTGAGGTCTATGCCCCCAATACCGTAGCCAAATCTCAAAATAGCCTTGGCGGTGGCGGCGGCGGTGGCAAAATGGGTGCTATGGGCGGCGATGGTGGCGGTATTCCCGGTGG
>OMJJ01000185.1 GCA_900299305.1 bacterium
GAGTTGGTTTGCGCTGTACCGACGTTCACTCCATCCAAAGAAAACTGAACTGTTTTGGCGTTGAGAGCGTTGCCGTTCGTGTCTTTTAGGGTGGCAGAGATTTTAATGACACTAGCGAAGGGGTAGGTCACGTTCGGAACGGTCAGTTTGGTATTCACGGGGTCGGTTTGCAGTGAGAAGCTTTGGTAGGCTCCTGCGGCTACAAATGTCTGACTAGAGAGGCCGGAGACTTGGACAGCGAGGTTGCTGTCTGTATTGCTTCCGTTTCCTAGCTCGCCGCTCTGGTTGGTTCCCCACGCCCATACGGTTCCATCCGCCATGAGTGCTAAACTGTGATATAGCCCTCCCCGCGAAACTTGAACCACATTGGTTAGCCCCAACACCATAACAGGCAGATGCCGTTCGGTATTAGTACCATCGCCTAGTTGACCATTCTCGTTAGCTCCCCATCCCCATACGGTTCCATCAGACAGCACTGCGAAAGAGCTTCGTGAGCCTGATTGCACGCTATTGTTGGCAATAACCTGCACTACTCCGCTAAGAGCCGTAATTTGAACGGCTGTGGTTCTATCTGTTGTGGTTCCGTCGCCTAACTGTCCATAGCCATTGAAGCCCCACGCCCACAGGGTTCCATCGGACTTTAGCGCGAAGGAGAAGTTCTGCCCGGCAGATGCCTGCACCGCGCCCGTTATTCCGACGACCTGCACTGGGGAGAGCCTTCTGTTGTGAGTTCCGTCTCCTAGTTCGGCAGTGGAGTTGTCTCCCCATGCCCATACGGTTCCATCGCCTTTTACCGCAAGAGAGTGATAAGCCGACCCCGCGACCTGCACCACACCTGTAAAGTTGGGAATTTGTGCGGCGGTAGCGCGATTATTCTGACTACCATCTCCCAGTTGACCGTTATCATTATTTCCCCACGTCCATACCGTTCCATCGCTTTTTACCGCGAGAGAGTGGTTGTATCCGGCGGCAACCTGCACGATACCAGATAGCCCCGATACCTTTACAGGAGTGTGCCGTTCGGTATTCGTTTTATCGCCTAACTGTCCATAGCTATTGCCCCCCCATGCCAATACGGTTCCATCCGACTTTATGGCGAGCGTGTGAAGCCCACCACCTGCAACCTGAGTTATTCCTGAAAGACTCGTGAGCGCAGAGGGGGTGTTCGAGTTGGTAATCGTTCCATTGCCCAGTTGACCGTTGGTGTTGCTTCCCCATACCGACAGTATCCCGCTCTGGGCAGAGGCGAAGACGCTGACGAGTGAGAACAGTCCTATTAGCCAGATAGTAGTGATAGTTTGCCGCGGAGAGCCAATCCGCTTTGGGTTGATACTCAGTTTCATTATGCAATCCTCCTAATAAGACATCCTATAGAGAGTGAATGTATCTGTGTGATGTCATGCTAAATGTGTCTTTCGCTTGCAATACTAGAGATTCCTGCTTTTTTGCGTTTTGCTATCAACTACGCTAAGGTAAGCGTGGATTCAAAGCGAGCGGCATTCGGAGTGGTATTCCCTGCGGTATCCAGAGCATCTACTATAATGCTTGCGGGAGTCATCTTTGTTTTGGGGGTATCAAACTCAAAGTGAAGAACGTGATTACCCGGTGCAAGCCCCGCAAAGCGGTCATCAACTCGCTCCACACTACCTAGTTTCACCCTTGTCTGTAGGTCGCCTGTTCTTGTCCCTGTCTCAATGCGGAAATTGACCTTAATGCGTACTTTATCGTCGTCGCTTTTGGGAACAATCTCCTTTTGCCAAGTACTGTCTACCGTAGAAACATCAGTGAGGGTAATACGGCATGGGGGAGGTGGGTTTTGTGCGACACGGCGTTTACGAACCGCCTCTAAAAGAAGTTGTCCTCCTCTTTGGCTAAACTCGCCTCCCGCAGCGTTGGTATGACACGCTATTGCGACTCTCCATGTGGGAAGAGCCTGTAAGTTGGTAGCGGTAGTTCCCAAAGAGCCGCCATGGTTGAATGTTGGTACATCGCGCCCTATGGCAAAGAAACAGCCAAGAGCCGTTCTCGCCCCGTCTCCGTGTTCTAATATCGTTCCCCATGTTTCCGGTTTCAAGAGAGATTCGGAGAGGGGGGAACCATGAGACGCAATCAGCCCGAAACGGGCTAAATCGGCAATGGTGCAGTGCGCTCCTCCGCTCGGACGCACAAAGTGAGCCTGTACGGACGCAGGAGGGTGTGGGGTCGCTACTTTGTCGTTCATAGAGTGGGGATAGGGGAGAGAGAGGTCGTCGGGAAGGTTCATCTCCCACACTCCCCACGACTTCAGTCGCAACTTCTCCCGATAAAATCTACCTGCGGCAACTTCATAAGACTCTTTTGCCACTCGCTCTGCTACCGTTGCGGCAAGTGTTACTCCGTTATTGCTGTAGAGTTCCTTACCACGTGAGTTGGGAGGCGAAGGGGCGGCAAGCAGTTCACGTGCCATACGAAGCCGCTCTGCGGGGTACTGCTCCAATCTAAGCCTATTCGATGAGGTAGAGGTGTCTCTTGCTACCGCCGCGGTATGGGTAAGGAGTTGTCCCAGTGTAATACTCTGGTGTTCAGGGAGGCACTCTGCGGTGAGTTCTGGAAGCACATCTAGCACTTTGGTATCGTAACTTAGTTTGCCTCTATCTACCAGAGTGGCTATCCAAAGCCCTACCATGGGCTTGGAGCAAGAGGCAACAGTCAGTTTGTCGTCGAGGGTGGCGGGGGTTGGGTCTCCCATTTTGCGTGTACCAACAACCGCCGCATCTACCACTCCATCTATGTTAATAGAGACCCATACCGCAGGGAGGTGAAACTCTTTCTGTAGTTGCTTGGCGATTGCCTCTAGCCAGCGAGGTTGAGAATAGAAAGAGGAGGGCTGTGCTAGTGCCGAGTAACCAAAAGCGGAGGGCATCAAAAGGGCAGACTGTAAGAAAGTGCGTCTCGGTATCATTTGGGAACTCCTGTCTCAGAGCAGAAAGGGCGCAGAGAGCTATCCGCTCTCTGCGCCCTCTATTTCTCACAAGAGCGCGTAGTTCGCTCTGTTTTGTGTTTTAGCGGTTCGCCGAAATTTTCTGAACTTCGGTGTCTTGGGTCGCTTCAATGGTGACAGCGCGGTCTGGGTCTTGTTGTTGGGCAAAGCCTCCTGCTGCCCCGCGTGTAACATTGGCGAGGGAGTTAGTGGCACGTCGTCCGGACTGGCGTGTGCCTCCGCTACCCATCATGCCGCCTGGTCCGCCCATCATGCCGCCCGGTCCACCCATCATACCGCCGGGACCGCCCATCATACCACTACCGCCGCCGCCGCGAGTACCGCGTCCGCCGGGTGTACGTCCTGTACCGCCACGTTGCGCTCCACGACCACCGCCGCCGCGCATCATGCCAGCAGGAATTCCGCTAGGCATACCACTACCGCCACCAGGACCGCCCATCATACCGCCGGGCATACCGCCGGGCATACCGCCGCCACGCATGGCACCCATCATGCCAGCAGGAATTCCGCTGGGCATACCGCCGCCACCACCGCCCATCATACCAGCGGGCATTCCACCGGGTCCACCACGTCCCATCATCGCCGCCATCATGTTGCCGCCACCGGCTCCTCCTGCGGTAGCAGTGGGAGCAGACATGGGAGCATCTGCGGTGCGTCCCTTAATGGTAAGGGTGCGCGTGGTGCGAAGGATGATACCAGACTTGTAGGCAAAGTAGATAACTCTCTCGAACTCGATTGTGGGAGTGGTGACAAGCATTCCTCCTACACGAACGGGTTCGGGTAGTTCACCGGTGTAGGTTTGGCGAATCTTGGCGGCAGGGCGACCTGCTTCCCACTCCAAACCGTCCAGTTTGCTATTGATAGCCACTTGAGGCTGAAGCGCAACGGGAACGCCGGGAATATCAAGGCGTTGCTTCGCCAAAATCCAACTGTCCCCTATGGCGATAGGAGCCTCTGGGAGTATGGGTAGCCCTACGGTGTTGTCTACAGGGATACCGCTATTGGCATACTCTGCAAAGCCGGTCAGTGCGCCCGTCTCATAAGAGACTTTACCGCGAGAGTCTATCTCTTGGTACATCGACTCGGAGAGTTGGTCTGCGGTAGCCGTCACCTCTTGACCGTTGGTAAGAATACGTAGGCTGGTAAGTTTGTTGCGAACCAGAGAGAGGTCTTCGTTAGGACGAGAGTCCTCAATACCCAGAACGATTTTGCTACGTACTGCACCCAGTTCGGTGTCACCGGTTCCGCTTGCACCCTGTTGCTCTCCGCCTTTGAGTTTGGCACTGCTGGTGCGGCTGTACTCTAGGCTCTCGCCTTCGCGATATTTGTAGCGAAGCAGAAGCGAGGTGGGACCGTCGTTGATTTTGTTGGCAACCGTTACCTTGACTTCGGTGCTACCACCCTCTACCATACCAGTTGTTCCGGGAGCGGGGTCGAAGAGAACGGCTTTTAGTTTGTGTTCGCCGTCGCTGGTCTTGGTCGCTTTGGTGTCCCAGATGTAGTAAAACGGCTGTTTAGAGAGGTCTGCCTCTTTACGGGGCGGAGGTGCCATGGTAGCACCACCGAGAGGGCGTACACCACCCATAGGCTTGGGTTTGTTGTCACCTTCGGGGGCTTGTGCCACCACGAACTTATCATCAATGAAAAAAGCGACAAAGGATCCGGCTTTAATACTGGTGCGTGGAATCTCCACACGTACCTTTTCGCGGACAGTCGCGCCATCTAGTGGGCGACGAATGGTAAAAGGTGCGGTTTGAGCAAAAGCGGAGCTGGTAATACCGAGTGCCGCGATACCGAAACCGAGACCTGTGAGGTTACGAAGGTTCTTCAAGGTCTGCCTCCTGAGCATACAAAAATCACACTATATGAGCATTGTGCAGAGTTTAACATAGTTCGCGTGTAAAGTCAATAACCCTTTTTCTACACAGAAGCGCATTTTGCGCTCATTACACGATCAATTATCGGCTAAAGAGTACGGCTCCGCGAGTTGTTGTACCCTATTTAGTCGGTAGCAATGGCGATAGGGTTCACCCTTCTTCCCATTTTCTTTTATGGCAAAACTACTTTTTGGCAGAATGGGTAACAAACATTCTCTCTGTTTCCGTATTCTTGGGGGTACTACGAGGTATGAAACCCTCAAATTACCATCGCGCTTTAGTTGCGGATAGCCCTCTCTTCCTAGTATAATAGGTTTATTATGAAACGTACCCTCTCCAATCTCTTTACTCTTCTCCTTACTGCGGGAGGAGTCTTTGTCGCCAGTTATCTTACCTATCGTCACTTTCACCCCGAATTTACAGCGGGATGTAGCGCGGGACCCGGTAGTTGTGAAGGCGTTCTGAAGAGTGCCTACAGCAAATTGGGTCCCATTCCCACCGCTCTTTTTGGGCTAGGGATGTACCTTCTGTTACTTGTCTCTTGTGTTTTGCGTCATAAACGTATCGCAAACCTACTCACTACGCCCAAAACCGTAGAGGCTCCCTCTGGGGCTGAGGACGGCGAAACGAACGCAATACCCACTACAAGCCCCAACCCGCTCTACGCCTCTGCATTGGCGGAGGTTCGCCGTCTGGATGCGGTGGTGTGTATTGTGTCGGTGTTGGGGGTGGGTATCTCGTGGTGGCTACAGTACAACGCGCTCTTTGTGGTCGAGGCGTTCTGTAAGTGGTGCTTCTCCTCCGCGATTATGGTCACGCTGATTGCCCTGATTTCGTCTATAGATTATGGAGTATCGGATAGGGAGTTGGATGGTGAGCAGAAACTGGTGGTGGGGGTACTCAGTGCAATAGGTGTTACCATGATCGCTGTCTACTCGCCCAAACTGCACGACCAGTGGCTCTTTGTTACGAAAAAAGAGTACCACGAAGCGCGTAGCGTGAAGATGGTCAGTTTTGATAAGAACAAACTGCTCTCGTCGGAGGTACACATACATGGCAACCGTAATGCGCCCTTGCTTTTGATGGAGTTCGCCGACCTACAGTGTCCCTCGTGTAAACAGGCGGATACAGCGATGCGCGATTTCGGTAGGCGTTTTGGAGACGATGCCTGTTTTGCGTTTAGGCACTTCCCACTCGCCAAACACGTATTTGGATATAATGCGGCGTGTGCCGCAGAAGCCGCCGCTCTGCAAGACAAGTTTTGGGAGATGAAAGACCTCATTTTCGATAGGCAAGAAGAGATGGAGGCTCCCGACTTCAAGGTGCAAACCTTTGTGAAGTGGGCAGGTGAACTGGGAATGGATACAGACCGCTTTAGCAAGGACTACCTTAGCGAAGCCGTCCATAAACGGGTCGCCCGTGACCAAGCCGCCGGTACGCTTGCCGATATTCAGACGACACCCACCTTTTTTGTAGTCACCGAGAACGGTGTTTGGAAGTTTGAGGGAATGGGAACTCTTGCCCC
>OMJJ01000186.1 GCA_900299305.1 bacterium
ACATAGCGGTAGGTTAGATATATGTTTAGCGACAAGCGAATCGGGGTTATCGGTGTTGGCGCAATGGGGAGCGCACTGTGTAGGGGACTGGTGCAAGCCAACGCCATCCCCGCAAGCCGTATTGTGATTTACGACCCACATAACGCACACACTCAGACCCTTCAGCAGTCTTTAGGCGTAAAAATCGCCGAGAGCAACGCCCAACTCGCCCGATTTACCGACGTGATTCTGCTCTGTGTAAAGCCCTACAACGTGGTTCCCGTCTTAGATGAGATAGCGGAACACCTTCAGCGTGAAGAGGGCAAAAAGTCTCCCCTTGTTATCAGCATTGCGGCGGGAGTACGTATCGCCACCCTAGAGGCACACGCAGGGGCGAACGTCCCCGTCATTCGTGCCATGCCAAACACCCCCGCGCAACTCCTCCAAGCCGCCTCCGCCTTCTGCGCGGGTACACACATCTCCGCCGCCCACGAAAAACAGGCAAAAGCCATTTTCGAGGCGGTAGGTAAAGCCGTACAGGTTCCAGAGCCGATGATGGATGCAGTTACTGCCCTATCGGGTTCGGGTCCGGCGTATGTGTACTTGATGATAGAGGCACTTATCGACGGCGGTGTAAAGGTAGGGTTGCCCCGCGACATTGCTACCCAACTCGCGACCCAAACGGTTTTGGGGGCGGCGCAGATGGTGCTAGAGACCGGTATTCACCCTGCACAACTCCGCGATATGGTGACAACTCCCGCAGGAACCACCATTGCCGCCCTCGCTTCTCTAGAGCACTCTGGAGTTCGTGCCGCCCTCATCGACGCAGTAGAGAAAGCCGCCCACCGCGCCAAAGAACTGGGGTAATTTATGGTACTTCATGCCCTTAATCCCTCCACTGCCGAAACTCGTCTTCCCCAACTGATTGCCTTACTACAGGATGCCGTAGCAAGTGGGGCATCTATCGGCTTTTTGCCTCCCCTAGACACACACGCCGCCGAAGCCTACTGGCGGGGAGTGCTGGCGGATAACGTGGTGCTTTTTGTAGCAGAAGAGGACGGCAACCTTGTAGGAACAGTGCAACTCGCCCCCGCAACCAAAGCAAACGCACTCCACAGAGCAGAAGTGCAAAAACTGATGGTGCATCGCGACTACCGTAGTAGAGGAATCGGGCGGCGGCTTATGGAACTTGCCGAGCAGACCGCAAAAGAGATTGGGAGCACTTTGCTGGTACTAGATACACGGCGCGGCGATGTCGCCTCTACCCTCTACCGGAAATTGGGCTATATTGAGGCGGGAGTTATTCCACGATTTGCACTGAGCGCAAGCGGGGAACTAGACGACACCGTGCTATTTTACAAAGAGTTGTAGCCCCACTCTGTTTTGATACTTGAACTCACCCTACCCTCTCCTTGATTTAGGAGGGGGTTCTTGCCAAAGGAGACACGCCGTTGGGAAAGATACCGTTTGCGCTCTGCGGGTACAGCCTACCCCATGTTATGGGCTACCTGCCCACGAAAGACGGTCAGAAAGTAGCGAACCCCCTCGACCCATTGGGACTGATTCTCGCCGCGAAGGAGAGGAACCTTGTTGGGGCGGAGTTCTCACTTGCGGCGTTGGTTCCCTCTTTCGACGGCGCACTGATAGAGACGGCAGGCTCCTCCGAATGGGGTAGTGTTCTGGAAGCACACGATATGAAGATAGTCGCAGACTACGGCGCGTTGCTGGAGTACCCCGCAGAACACCTTATCGCGTACCTAAAGACTGCGCAGGAGGCAGGTGCGAAGACCGTTCGGGCGGTACTAAGCCACATCCTTTGTGGAGACAGAAGGAAGTTTCCGGGTGGTTGGGACGCACACAGAGAGGCACTGGCAAAGCGGCTTCAAGAGGTTGTTCCCCATGCGGAGGCGTTGGGGGTCTGTTTGGCGGTGGAGAACCACCAAGACGCAACGAGCGAGGATCTGCTTTGGCTTGCAGAGCAGGTCAACTATAGCCCTGCGTTTGGGGTTACGCTAGATACGGGGAATCCGCTTGCCGTTGCCGAAGAGCCAATCGCGTATACCGAGGCTATCGCTTCGATTATTCGGCATATCCACCTCAAGGACTACAAGGTCTACCGCTGTACGGAGGGGTATCGATTGGTACGCTGTTCGGCAGGGCAGGGCGCGGTTCCGTTTCCAGAGATGTTGGCGATAGTGGCACAAAACGGGCATGAGGTACTCCCTGCCGTAGAGGTCGCGGCGCAAGCAACCCGAACTATCCCCGTAAACGAACCAGACTGGTGGGAGCACTATCCTGCCGGGCAAAAAGCAAAGTACGAGGCGGTGCTTCCCTTCCTAGAGAAGTACGCGCTTCCAAGCGACATCCCCTATTCGAGTGCGTGGGAGCGTGGTGAGAGTTCGGATGTGGTGGCGGCAGAGGAGTGGCAGGTCGTGAATGAGAGCGTTGCGTACTTCGCGAGCATTGCTTAGGGGCTAATCAGCAGTAAAAAGACTGGTAGTGAAGCTACCCAATGGCAAACGAGCAGACACAAGAAATTTGTTTTTTAGAACGTGAAGGAGTTTTACAGAGCGGCGTGGAACCTAATCCTTAATAGGCAAGCGAGGAGTTTTAGAGAGGAACACCGTAGTTCACTATGATGGTTTTGATGCAAGCAACCGCAACCGACGCACAAGTAGACGAGGTTATCACACGGATAGCGGCGTTTCAGGCGCAACCCATACGCCTTCCCGGAGACGACCACGTAGCCATTGGCGTTGCGAGTGCCATCTCCCCCGATCTACGCCCCCGTCTTACCGAGGCTCTTTCGCTACTGCCGGGAGTGGAGAGCGTTGTGCAGATTAGCCGCCCTTTCAAACTCGCTTCCCGCGAATTTCACCGTACCGATACCGTCTTTACCATTAAGGGAGTTACCATCGGAGGGAACCAGTGTGTAGTTACTGGTGGTCCCTGCTCTGTAGAGAGCCGTAGCCAGATTTTCGAGACGGCGCGGGCAGTACAAGCCGCCGGCGCAAAGATACTGCGCGGTGGGGCATACAAACCTCGAACCTCTCCTTATGCTTTTCAGGGGCTTGGAAAAGAGGGCTTGGAACTTCTCAAAGAGGTCGGCGACGAACTCGGTATCGTCACCGTCTCCGAAGTGATGGCTCCTGAAGATGTGCCGTTAGTGGCAGAGTATGTCGATATTTTGCAGATTGGCGCACGCAATATGCAAAACTATCCACTTCTCATTGCGGCGGGTAAAAGTGGACACCCTGCCCTGCTCAAACGCGGCCCCAGTGCCACCATAGACGAGTTTCTGCTGGCGGCAGAGTACCTGTTACATCACGGCACAGAGCGCGTTATACTCTGCGAACGCGGAATCATTCCCATAGATAAAACCTATACCCGCAACACACTCGATTTGAACACCGTTCCCGTGCTAAAGTATCTTACACACCTTCCCGTGTTTGTAGACCCCGCACATGGAACCGGAGTAACCCGCTATGTCCCTGCAATGGCGCGGGCAGGAGTAGCGGTAGGGGCGGATGGTATTATGGTAGAGGTACATCCCAACCCCAAAGAGGCTCTCTCGGACGGAGCGCAGTCCCTAACCCCTGCTCAGTTCGCCGAGATGATGCCGGAACTCGCACGAGTCGCGCAAGCAATCGGGCGTAGCCTCTAGTTAGGGCTACCGTTGCTCTGTTTGGAAAGACACCACCTAAAAGACCGAAATCGTTCGGCTTACTACATTCTATACAGGAGGAGAGGAATTGAACGCACCGACCTCTGATAACCATGCGTCTTATGATAAGACCAAACTATTCATCCTGAGCGTTATCGCTCTTGTTACCGCAGGAATGGCATTTAGCATCCGTGGCGGTATCACCAACGACTTACAGAAAGTCTTCTTCGACCCCATCGACCCACAAAATGCGGCGGCGCGTGTTACCGCAGTTACAGGCGCGGCGTTTTTAGGGTTTGCTATCTCCGTTCTTATCGGTAGCCCCCTCTGCGATGTTCTTGGAATGGGCAAACTACTAGGGTTAGCCTGCGCCCTTTTTGTAGCGGGTGTGGGAGGCACATTGCTAACCCCCGCTGGTGAATCGGCACAGACTATGCTCTGGGCAAGTATGTTCGGTATGGGTTTGGCGCACGGCTTAGTCGAAGCGGTTATCAACCCACTAGCGGCAACCCTCTACCCCGAAGACAAAACCCACAAACTCAATGTACTCCACGCTTGGTGGCCCGGCGGTATTATCATCGGAGGGCTTATCAGCGCAAGCGGTATCTCGTGGAAACTCCAACTGATTATCATACTCCTCCCCGCCATTACCTTCGGGGCGATGCTCATGGGCGCGAAATTTCCTCCCACCGAGCGCGTTGCGGCAGGTATTTCCAGTGGAGATATGTTCAAAGAGGCGTTCCGCCCCCTCTTCATCGTGTTCTTCCTCTGTATGTTCCTCACCGCCTCTACAGAGTTAGCACCCGGACAGTGGGTAGACGCAGCACTGACCCGTACCGTTCACTTCCGCGGTATCCTCCTCCTAGTCTATGTCAGCGGCTTGATGTTTGTGATGCGCTACTTTGCAGGACCTCTCGCGCACAAACTCTCCCCCGTTGGTCTGCTCTGGTTCTCTTCGGTACTAGGAGCCGTAGGGCTGTTCCTCCTCGCAACTGCTAACTCACCCGTAACAGGGCTTTTGGCGGCAACCGTTTGGGGGGTTGGTGTGTGCTATATGTGGCCCACCATGTTGGCTGTCACCTCCGAGCGGTTCCCAAGAGGCGGCGCGTTTCTTATGGGAGTGATGGGGTCGGCAGGTAACTTGGCTATCTTCTTTGTTCTACCCAAACTAGGACAAGTGTTTGATGATGCCAAACTCGCCGCCGCAAAAGCGCAAAACCTGGACTTTGCCGCGCTCTCCACAGCCGCAAAAACCGATACCGCAAAAGCAGATACCCTGAACACCATTCTCTCCTCTGCCTCCGAAACCTCCTTCAAAGCGGTAGCGATTCTACCCGTTATTCTTATCGTCGTCTTTGCCCTCATATGGATGTACGATAAGTCGAAAGGCGGATACAAAGCAGAGCGGCTCGTCAACGACGAAAACTAAACAAACCCAACGTGTACTAGAGAGTAGGAGGCAAAACTATGCCTCCTACTTCTCATTTTGAAGTGAACTAAACCCCCTATAATTTGCATCCATATCACTAGAAGGAACTGTCCCGCAATGCCCGTTACAACACCGCGAAGACTCTCTGTCTCTACTTGGAGCCTACATCGTACTCTAGGAGTTACCTATCCCGACCTACCCGGACAGACCCGACAAGGGCGTACCGAAACATGGGGCGCAGGAAGCGTAGATTTGCTAGACCTCCCTGCCAAAGTTGCCGACACAGGAATCAACACGATGGAGATTTGCCACTTCCAGATTCCTAGCCGCGAAGAAGGCTACCTTAGCGAACTCCGTCACGCTCTCCAATCTGCAAACGTAGAACTACTCTCGGTGCTAGTAGACGCGGGAGATATTACCGACCCCCTCCACTCCGAACGTGACCTTGCGTGGGTAGGAGAGTGGGTAGATACTGCCGCCCAACTCGGTGCAAAACGCGCCAGAGTGATAGCTGGAAAAGCCATGCCAACCCCCGAAAATATGGCTCTTAGCAAACGTAACATGAGGCAACTCACCGACAGAGCCAAGTCGCAAGGCGTTCGCCTCACCACCGAAAACTGGTTCGACCTGCTCTCTCGCCCCGAACACGTCCACGAACTACTAGACAGTCTGGACGGAGATGTGGGGCTGAACTTCGATTTTGGGAACTGGGGCGGCGAAACCAAATATCAAGACTTGAAGTCTATTGCGGTATGGGCAGAGTCGTGCCATGCAAAATGTGCCTTCCTAGCCCCCCATACCCCCGATAGCACCGACTATAAGCAGTGCCTCGATATTCTTGAAGAGGCGCAGTTCTCTGGTCCCTTCACCCTCATCTACGATGGAGCAGACGACGACGAGTGGGCAGGGCTATCCATTGAAAAAGAGATTGTTACTCCCTACCTATAACCCGTAAAAAGAGAGAAGCCCATGTCCAACCTCGAATACGAACCCGAACCCCAAAACACCCTACCGCTACCCTCCTCCTTTATCGCGCCGAGTGAGGAGGAGTGGCAACTTCTTTTGGGAGGCATGGAGGCGGGTTTTGAGGAGGTCACTACGCACCCAGAGGTCGCACAGGCGCGGGTAGCGGTGGCGCGTATGGCGCAAGAGGGACCTCAATATGGACGTGGCTTCATAACTACGCTCTATGCACTCGCTTCACCTGTTTTCGCAATTATGGCACTGCGTAGCTTCTTTGGAGGGGACTTTGGGTGGTTTCTCTTAAACGCTTTTGTGGTGGCAACGGCGGCGAAACTGTACCAAACAACAGGGCAGAACGAGCAGATGCGCTCTGCACTCAACGTCCGAGAGGCGACTCCTAAGTGGGTCGGTTCACTCGCTGAGGCTTTGGAGTGGCCCGCAAAACGCGCTCGTGAGATTGCGAAGCACCTGCTTACCCTCCACTTGCCGCATCTTACTCCCGAAGACTGGGAACTGGTAACTCCCAGCCAAAGAGTGTTACTCTATCGCCGCCTTGAGGCAAAGCACATCAAGCACGATTCCGACTTGATGTTGTCCCTCATTCACAGCATCTCTACCGCAAGAGACACCGATGCACTTCCTTATATCGAACGCCTTACCAACATTCGGGCATGGACAACTCAGAGCGGTAGGGTACGAGCAGCGGCGCGGATGTGTCAAGCAGTATTAGAAGAGGCGGAGCATAGCGAGGCGGCACGGCTCTCCCAAGAGGCAATGGAGAAGGCGGCAGAAGAGGAACGCCGCGCCTATATCAACGAATACGGCTTCCAACAAGAGACCCCTTCACCTACCGCAATCACCCCAGAGGCAGGAACCGACGCAGTTGCCAAGAGTGAGGAAACGGTTGATACCCCCAAAACGCAAGCGGTTACGGTTCCCAAAGAGGAGGCAGTTCCCCCCGAACTCGAACACCTCATTCAGAGCATCCGAGAGCAGACCGAAAAAGCCATGCAACCCGGTATGCGCCTCCCCTACCTCTTTGCCTCGTGGTGTGTCATTGTGCCATACACCGCTACGCAAGCCTTTATGAGCCTGAGTGCCAAGTCACCACTTTGGGCAGGGGTATGGCTATTTTTGACGGTGGTGGGGTCGCAACTCCACCGTATCACGCTTCTGCCGTGGCGTTCTGACGAGATGAAGCAACTCGCAAAGTACGACTCCATACGTGGGGTAGGCTTTTTGGCGGAGGTGTTGGAGTGGCCCGATGTGAGTACTCAAGCGGCGGCTTCGGATGCACTGGTGCGCCTCCTGCCCCGCCTAAAGTCAAGCGACTCTCCCCTCCTAAACGAGCGGCAACGCGCCTGTCTGTACCGCCGTCTTAGGCTCTCCAACTACAAAGAGACCCCTCTCATTCTCGCGATACTAAAGTCGATGGAGCAGGTAGGCGACTTTGCGGCGGTGGGCTATGTAAAGAAACTCTCCGAGTCGCGGGCGATAACCGCCTCCCAAAAACGGATTGTAAAAGCCGCCCAAGACTGCTTGCCCTATCTCCAAAAACGGGCGGATTTGAACCAGAGCAGTCAGTTTCTGCTAAGGGCGGCGCACTCTGTAGAGGTCGCCCCCGAACAACTACTGCGCCCCGCTATGGACGTAAAAGAGAATCCCAAACTGCTACTGCGTCCTATGGGCGACCTCGAAGAGTAAGGGGATAGGAGGCTACTATGTGGCAACGATTTACAGAACGGGCAAGACGTGTTGTCTTTTTTGCCCAAGAAGAGGCGGGACGGCTAGGAGAAAGTTTTGTATCCACCGAACACCTCCTACTAGGGCTGGTGCGTGAACACGACAGCGTAGCCGCACGTATTTTAGACCGAATGGGGGTTTCGTTAACACGTATACGAAGCGAGATAGAGCGTTCTGCTACTCGTGGTGCAGGGCGACAGGGAACAGATATGCAACTCACCCCCCGCGCCAAACGGGTTATAGACCTCGCTTACGACGAAGCGCGGCAGCTGAAAAACGACTACATCGGGACGGAACACCTTCTACTAGGGCTAATCCGCGAAGGAGAGGGACTAGCGGGGCGGGTGCTCGCCAAACTCGGTGCAGACCTAGAGCGTACCCGCCATGAGACCCTCCTTTTGCAAGATAGACAGGTAGGAACACCCTCGCCTGACACGCAAGCACCGCCTCCTACCCCTCCTCTCACCCCCAAAACAGGCGTAAGACCGGATACCCTCCGCGCCTCCCTGCCTTGGCTCTTCTCTTCTACACCGCAAATCGCGGGGGTTCATGTCATCGACTCTCATACTGGCGGAGAACCTACGCGCCTTGTTATCGAGGGCGCACCCGATTTAGGGGCAGGTTCTGCTCTGGACAAACTCAACGTATTCAAACAGATGTTCGACCCATTTCGCTCTGCTGTAGTCAACGAGCCGCGGGGTTCGGATGTGCTAGTAGGGGCGATGCTCGTTCCCCCGTCAATAGAGGGGTGCATCACCGGAGTCCTCTTTTTTAACAATGTGGGCTACTTGGGAATGTGTGGGCATGGGATGATAGGCGTAGTAACCACTCTCGCCTCCATGAACTTCCTACAGCCCGGTATCCACTCCATAGAGACCCCCGTAGGTGTGGTAAAGGTTACACTCCACGATACCGGCGAAGTTTCGGTACAAAACGTACCCGCATACCGCTACCAAGAGGCGGTCTCGGTAGAGGTTCCCAGTATCGGAAGGATAACGGGCGACATCGCTTGGGGCGGAAACTGGTTCTTTTTGGTGCAAGAGCATGGGCAGGAACTAACCCTTAATAACGTAGATTCCCTTACCGAGTTTACATGGCGCATTCGGCAAGCACTTACCGAAAACGGGATAACCGCTCAAGACGGGCAGGAGATAGACCACATCGAACTGTTTTCGCCCTCCCCAACCCAAGGGGTAGATAGCCGTAACTTCGTCCTCTGCCCCGGCAAAGCGTATGACCGCTCTCCTTGCGGCACAGGAACCAGTGCCAAACTCGCCTGTTTGGTAGCAAGCGGAAAACTCAAACCCGGAGAGGTCTGGAAGCAAGAGAGCGTCACCGGAAGCGTCTTCGAGGGAAGCGTACAGATTGAGAATGGACAGATAGTTCCTACCATTAAAGGACGTGCCTACATCAACGGAGAGGCGTTTCTTATGCTAAATCCGCATGACCCACTCTGTTGGGGAATTGGGAGATAGTAACTCATGTTACGCACTCGCCCTCATTCTGTCCTTGCAGGACATCTTTCCCCCAATTTTGGGGGAAAGAGAGAGTAGAGAGGTATTCCCG
>OMJJ01000187.1 GCA_900299305.1 bacterium
CACAAAGTCGTAGACGAGCTACAGCGTGCCAGCGAAGTCGCCCCCGTCGCCTGTGTGGCTATGCCAAACCGACGGCAAAAAACAGCGCAAATCGCCTAGAGCAGAGTCCTTAGTGATTCACGGAAGAGAAACTTCGCCCACTCTCTCTAGTTTAAGCCAGTCTATCCGATAATTTCATAATTCGGGCGAACCCAATGCCACGGAGGGCAACACTATGCTAGTACTAACTCGTAAACCCGACCAGAGTATCATGGTCGGGAATGAGATAGAGATAACCGTTTTGGAAGTGCGTGGAGAGCAGGTAAGGGTAGGAATACGCGCACCGCGTAACGTTACCGTTCACCGCAAAGAGGTATACGAGCAGATAAGAGACGAAAACCTGAGTGCCTACGATATTCCCGTAGAGATACTGCCCACACTCAACGACCTGCTCAAATCGGCATCGCCGCAGAACAGCAAGTAGCACCCGCTACCTAACTATTTTTAAAGGCTTACTTTCTCTTGGGAGGTAAGCCTTTTCTGTAACCGCCGTAGTATCAGATACAGCACCGGCGCAAACAGCAAGGTAAACAGAGTAGAGAAGGTCAAACCACTAATAACCGCAATCGCAAGTGGCTTCTGCATCTCTGCCCCTGCCCCAGCTCCCGCCGCAAGCGGCACAAGCCCCAATATCGCGGTCAGGGTCGTCATTAGGATAGGGCGAAGGCGCACCTCCCCTGCATGAACCAGTACCTCTTCCAATTCTTTACCCTCCTGCTCTCCCTTCTGCGCTTGGTCGAGTAGCAAGATACCGTTCTTCACCACCACCCCTACCAACATTATCGCCCCCATAAATGAAGAGACGTTCAAGGGTGTTTTGGTGTACCACAACCCAAACGCAACTCCAAACAGTGAAAGCGGCATCACCAGCAGAATCACAAGGGGGGCGGTAAACGAGCCAAACTGAAAAAGCATCACCGCAAAAACCAGCAAAACCGCAAGCCCTAGCACCACCAGCAAGTTTTGGAACGAGGCGGCTTGGCTCTGGAACTGCCCCCCTAACGACGCAGTGACTCCCGGAGGTAGCGGGTTCTCCCTCAGCAGTTTTCGCACGTCGCCCTCCACACTCCCCAAATCACGGTTCAATAGCCCCCCAGAAACCGAGACAAGCCGCCTCTGGTCTTCACGGTTCACCTCCGTATTGCCGGGAACGCTCTCCAAAGTTGCCACAGAAGCCAAAGGCACATTAAAACCCGCAGGGGTACGCAATGGAAGCAGAGCCAGTTGCGGCTTGTCGTGCCGCGCAAGTTCCGGATAGCGTACCCGCACTCCTACCTGTCTATCGCCCTGTAGAAGTTGCGTCACCACATCCCCAAACATCGCGGCATTTACCTGAGTAGCAACCGCGTCGGAGGTCAGCCCTAGCCTCCCTGCTCGTAAAGGGTCTACCCGTGCTATCAGTTCCGGTCCCGATTCTATCGCACTCGATTTTGCATCCACCACCCCGCCAATTTTGCCCAGTTTCTCCTTGAGGGTATCCGCCAAGCCTACCAGTTGCGCTTGGTTCTCTCCAAACAGTTTTATCTCTACAGGCGCGGGCGCACCCGCAAGGTCGCCTATCAAGTCCTGTAGTATCTGGTGGAACTCTACATCTACGCCGGGAACTTCCGTCTGAACTTTCTCGCGGAGGTCGTCCATAATCGCGTCGATTTTGCGTTTTCGCTTCGATTTCAGCGTTACCGCAAAATCGCCTCGGTTCGGTTCGGTAATCGCAAAACCCAACTCCGTCCCCGTTCGCCGCGAATAGGTCTCTATTTCGGGGGTCTCTTTCATCAGCCCCTCTATCTGCTGTAGAAGCCGGTCACTCTCGGCAAGGGAGGTTCCCGGCGGAGTCCAGAAGTCCAGTACAAACGCCCCTTCGTCCATATCCGGCATAAACCCAGAGCCTAGCCGCGTTCCAAAATAGACCGTAGCACCAATCGTCACCGCCGCAGAGACCGGCAACAACCAACGATGCTTGAGCGCAAAGCGCAACAGAGCGGTATACCCCCCTAGCACCTTCTCAAACACCCTGCCATGCTCTTTCGCACCGGGGCGCACCGCAAGAAACGAAGCGCAGAGGCTAGGGCTAACCAGCAAGGCAAGCACCAACGACACCATTAGCGAGAGCGTGAGGGTAATCGCGAGAGCCGTAAAGAACGCCCCCGTCACTCCTGAAAGGAACATCAGCGGCAAAAACACCACCACCGTAGTCAGGGTAGACGAAATCATGGGAGTAGCGATTTCATTCGCGGCAAGTTGTATCGCGTGAAGGCGGCTCTCCCCATGCGATAGATGCCGGAACACATTCTCCACCACCACAATCGCGTCATCTATCACCAAACCAATCCCTACCGCCAACGCCCCCAGCGTCATTAAGTTCAGCGTCAGCCCTGCAAGGCGCATCAACAAAAAGGTGATAAGCACCGTCGCGGGGATAATAATAGCGGTAACAAGCGTAGCCCGAAGATTACCCAAAAACAGAAGCAGAATCACCACTGCCAGCACCGCCCCAATCAGCACCGCGTCCCGCACACTCCCAATCGCCTCCCCTATCAGCGTAGACTGATTATAGAAGGTACTCATGGTAGTACCCGACGGCAAAACGCTATGCAGAGCCGCTATCTCTTTGCGTACCCCCTCCGCAACGGCTACCGTGTTCGCGTCCGGTTGGCGTGTAATGTTGACAAGCACCGCCTCACTGCCGTCTGCGGTGACAACAGTAGTCTGGTCTTGCACACTCTCCTGCACCGTTGCCAGCATCTTCAGGGTGATAGGAATCCCATTCCTCTGCGTGATAACCAGACCTTTCAGTTGTTCGGGGGTCGTGGTCTCTCCCGAAACCAGTGTCTGGTACTGCTGATACTGCCGATTTACGCGCCCCACCGAACGAATAATGTTCGTCTGGGTAATGGCTTGCTCCACCTCTTGCAAAGAGAGTTTGAAGGCGGCAAGCCGTTGTGGGTTCACCTCCACCGCGATTTCTGGCACACGCCCCCCCTGAATCTCCACACGTGCCACCCCCGCAACACGGGTCAAGCGAGGCTTAAGGGTATATGTAGCGAGGTTCCAAAGCTGGCTCTGCGTAAGGTGGTCAGAGCGCAAAGAAAGCCCCAATATCGGAAAGATAGTGGGGTTCATACGCTCAACACTGATTTGGGTCTCTGTGGGAAGAGTGGGGCGCACCTCATTGATTTTGGCGTTTACCAGTTGCAGGGTGGCAAGAATATCCACGCCCCAGTTAAAATCTATCGAGGTCTCACTCGCGCCCCGTTGGGTTTTAGAGTGGATACGTGCCACGCCCGGCACCGTCGCAAAGGCTTGCTCTAGGGGGCGTGTAGCCCCTATCTCCATCATCCGCGCAGGGCGGTCTCCCGCCTCCGCAATCACCACGATTCTAGGAAAGGTAACATCCGGCAAAATAGAGACAGGGAAAGAGCCAAGCGTTCCTGCCCCTATCCCACAAAGAATAAGGGTAACAAACAGAATCGCTTTTAGGTGTTGTGTCGCGAAACGGCTTAGGTTCATCAGTAGGTACGACGCTTCCTTTAGGGGCTACTTGTCCTCAAAATCGTAGGCATGGGGGGCTTGGATATAGTCTATAGGCTCCTCCGTAAACACGGCTCGCGTATTTAGATCAGGGTGCTTAAAAAACTCCTCTGTGCTTTTGGGAAAACGAAGCATATCTCCCGACTCCATCCAGCGCGACCAGTGTATCATCGCAATCATAGGACGCGGGGTATCCGTGTGGTTAGGAACCCCCGCGTGCCACAAACGAATATCCCGTAGCACCGCGCTACCCGCCTTCACATTCGCCTGAATGGGGTGGAAACCCACTTGCCGTGCCTTCTCTAGCTCCTCTTCAGGGATATTGATTTTGGGGTCGTAGATAGAGACGCAGGTGTTGGTATGCGTGCCAAGCCAGAGTTCGGTACTCCCATTTTCGGGGCTAACATCCACTACAGGCACGTTTATCACAATTCCAAAAGTCGGAGTCGCGACCTCCATGTTACTCCAAAGGTGTCCCACATCCACGTGAACCGGCTGGCGCAAATCGCTTTTTATGGCGGTGTTACCGCTATAGAAGTCGTTCTTTAGACCCGCCCCCAAAATTGCTTTGGTTACTTGTATCACCAGTTCATTCAGCAAAACATCCTTAAACAGATAAGGAGGGAATGGCGGAGGGTCTTGCTGTACATTCCCCCGATTAAAGTTGAAGGGGGCATTCTCCCGTCCTGTAAAGAGAGATACATCCTCCAGCATCTTCTCCCGCAAAATACGGATATGCTCCAAATCTATCACATCTTGCAGTACCACACACCCGTCCCGCTTCATGGCAGATACGGCGGTTTCAAAGTGTTCAGGCGTGAGTCTTCCTGCTACTACCTCTTCCGAACTCACTTCCACAATCGTAATCATTCCCCAAAAATCTCCTTTAAATTTCGCTACTGCCTAGTAGTTCACCGTTTTCTCCACCTAGACCTGCCCCGTAAGGAGGATTAAGAAAAAACAGAATAGCCCCCTACTTCTTTCACAGTAAGGAAGCCTTTTGTCAGCAGTGCATTGGTCTTTCCCCTTGCGAAGGGGAAAGGTTGGAAAGGGGTGGGTTCCCCGTTCACTACTGCCAACCACCTCTTATCTTAACATAAAGAAAAGGGACGTGATCCGTAGCAGAAACCTACTACCAGATCCACGTCCCACTAGAACAGTACAAACGATAAAACCTACTTCTTGTCGTCTGCTTTCTTTTTGTCGGCAACATACAGAATGGCGGTGATAACCCCGTCATGGGCATCTACACTCACGAGTTCTTTACCCGTAGCATCCCATACTTTCGCTACCTTGTCGCCACCAGTATAGATGTGCTTACCATCCGCAGAGATAGCCACCGACTTGATGCTTTTAAGCCCTGTGTCAACTACGGCTAGTTTCTTATGGTCTGCTGCACTCCACACAATCAGTTTGCCATCTGCACCGCCGGTAAGCACCTTCTCGAAGTCAGCAGAGGTGGTGATTACATTAACCGCTCCAGTATGTTTAGCACCCTCGAACTCACCCTGCCCTGCTTGGCTAAAGTATTTAAAGGTACCATCTGCACCACCGCTATAGACGCACTGCTCTTTCCCATTTGCGCCCATTGCGGTAAGCCCGCCCTTGTGGTCGGTTGGAACCGTAAATATCGAGTTGCCATCCTTACCCATAATAGGGATAGAGCCATCCGAGCAACCAATAAGAACAAGGAACATACCGTTCGCCTCTAGTACTCCCACGCCTACTACTTTGTTAGTCCCTTCGAGGGTAGCATCTAGTTTCCCATCCGGTATCGTCCAAAGTTTGACCTTCTTGTCTGCTCCACCAGAGGCAAGATACTTACCATCGGTGCTAAAAGAGACCACTGTCACCTCTTCCGTATGGCTACCAAGTTCCTTAATCAGCTCGCCTTTCTCAAGGTTCCAGATTTTGACTTTCTTGTCTGCTCCACCCGTTGCCAATGTTTTCCCATCCGGCGATACTGCAATGGCGTTTACCGCGCCATCATGTGCAGTAATGGACTTTATCTCAGACCCATCCGCGGGATTCCAGATTTTCACCTTCTTGTCTGCCCCTGCGGATACGATAACATCCGCTTTTGCGGCAAACGAAGAGAGCGCAAGCCCCATGGCGGAGAAAAGAGCGGCTCCTGCGATAACACGCAAACCGCGATGTTTCCAACTGTTACTACCAAACATAACTTTAGAATCCTCTCTGTGAGTGAGGCGTACCCTTTGATGCATTCGCCTCTAAAAAGTATGGACACGTATTTTCTACGTCTAGGAAAGTGTTTCGTTTCAACAATCTCCTACAGAATACGACTCGAAAACGGAAAACATTCCTTTCGATTATAACACAATTTGGGAAAATTCCCAATTTCCTAAAAAACCTGCCCTAACAAAAAACACAGCCCTCCCATTCATCTAGTGGGAGGGCTGTGCGCGAACTGCCTAGTGCGAGGTGTTTAAGATAATAGAGACCCGCTGAGAGCCTTGATTTTGCGCCACAATGTCCAGCTTACCGTCGTTGTTAAAGTCCGCGACGGCAATAGAGCGCGTATCCCCTCCCCCCGAATCAAACGTTCGGGGAATACCAAATAGCCCCGTGCCGTTGTTGTTCCGCAAGAAGGTAAACTGAGCGGTTCCGTTATTAGAACTTACGAGGTCGGGTAGACCATCTCTGTCTATATCCACCGCAAAGAGCATACTCGGATAGGCGAGAGTAGCATACCTCTGCAGCGTGTTGAAGGTTCCGTTACCAAGTCCCAAAAGGGTCACTATCTCATCGCTAAACACCACACTAAACGCCAAATCCACCTTGCCGTCTGCATTGAAGTCGGCGACTGCGGCACGGAAGCCCACATTCCCTTCGGCAATGTGCTGACCACCTACAAAACTACAGTTACCTGCTCCCAAGAAGATTTGGCAACCGCTCTGGCTACCAGAGTAGTGTCCTACCATGATGTCGGGTTTTCCGTCCCCATTCACATCTGCCACCGTAACCCCCAAAGGTGTGTCGATGGTGTAGCTATTGGCGATGCTAAACGAGCCGCCCCCATTGTTTCTCACGATGATAAGTTTGCCGTTCGCACCATCACGGTTGTTTACAAGGGCGATGTCTAGCCTACCATCTCCATTAAAGTCACCGACCTCTGCATGGTGGATATAGGTTCCGATAGGAATATCTATCGGAGTTGCCCATGTACGGTCTCCATTGCTCAATATAATACGGAGGAAGTCGTTGCCGTTGCTACAGATAATATCTGGAATACCGTCTCCGTTCATGTCACCTACCGCAAGGTTGCGAGTTTGAGTAGAGAGGAGGGTGGTATACGGCTCAAGGTCGCCGTTCCCCTTACCATACAGCAGGTAGAGTCCATCTTGCCCCCCTACCACTACGTCGGCATTACCATCTCTATCGAAGTCACCGGTGGTTACGTAGTCGGTTGCGGTGGGCACATCAAAAGAGCGTGGAGTTCCAAAGGCAATCGTTCCCAGCGGAACAGCACGTACATTCACATCCAACGTCGCGGTTTTGTTCGAGACCGTCTCCTTCGCGGTGATACGTGCGCTGCCTATAGCCACCCCCGTCACAATACCAGAGGCATCCACCGTAGCGTTTGCAGGAGAAGAGGAGGTGAACTGAAGTTTCGTGGGGTCGAGAGCGACCACACCACCCAAGGTATCTTTGCCCACAACGCCAATCACGTAGGTTTTACCCACATTCACCACTACCGAAGTCGGGCTGATTTCGATATGGTCTAAGGGGGGAGTGCCTACCGTTATGTCTACGGCGGTACTCTTATTCGATTCGGGCTCGGTAGCCGTAATACGAGAGGTTCCCAATTCGAGGGCTGTTACTAAGCCCTCATTCGTAACGCTCGCAACCGTAGCATTTGCCGACAAGAACTGAAGTTTGGTAGCCCATGTCACCACAATAGAGCCGCTTGCATCTTTTGCCACTACATGAAGAGGGTAGGTCTGGGTCTTGTATACCGTTACCGAAGAGGGGTTTATCTCAAGATGGTCGATAGTAGAGGCAGGGTCGAGGGTAATGGGGGGCGGGTCGTCTCCCATTCTACAGTTGACACTAACTTTTCCTACGGGGTTTCCGGTTCCACCCGCTTGGGGGTAGGCGGTAACACGCGCTACATAGTCGCCTTGAGGAAGGTTGTTTATCACAACCGTACTAACTCCCCCATCCGTAGGACGTGCGGTTAGTTGTGTCGCCTGTACGTTGCTGTCTTTCAGTATCTCAATCAGTACGCTGTTTGCGGCGGCAGGAACGTCTCTGGTACGTGACCCCCATTTGAGCGTGAAGGTCGCTTTACCGGTCTTAACAACGGTACTCCCGCCTCCGCCCCCAGAGCCGCACCCAACGATTAAAATGAGCAGTAGTACTGCCAAACAAAAACGTGCTGTAGATAACATCGCCTTACTCCTCTGTAACGACTCGCTTCATTATGAGTATGTCGTATCCAGAAGGAGGTTCACGAAGCAATCAAGGAAATCCTTCTTGGGTTTGAAATAGTTTTGGGAAAGATATGAAACGGCAAAACTACCCTATCTACCATGCACCATAAGTTGATGAATACCCTGTGAGGATTCCGTAACCACCTGCCCAACAATCAACGCAAACGCGGGAAGCAGAATACTCACCGTAGTCAGCCCGATAAGGATTTTGCCCGGCGCACCCACCACAAAGATATTCAGCGTAGGAACCAGCCGCGCCATAATCCCAAACGCTATCTCCATAAGCAACAGCACCCCAATGGCAGGAAGCGCAACCCGCAAGCACAACAACATAACCGCCTGTAGTATCGTAACAAACCCGCTACCAAACGCGGCAGTAGGGGCAAAAGTACCCGGTGCAATCAGCGTAAAACTGTCTATCACGCTGTTTATCAGCAAAAGATGCCCGTTCATCAAAAGGTAGAGCGTAGTAGCCAGTTGATACTGAAACACGCTCAGAATAGAGTTCGGCTGTTCTGCGAAAGGGTTCGCGAGTTGAAGAAAACCAAAGCCCATCTGCGTATCAATCAGCGTCCCCGCTATCTCTACCGCCGCAAAAAAGAGCCGCGCAAGATACCCGATAACAAGTCCCACCATCGCCTCGCCAACCACTTGAGTTGTCAGCACAAGCAGGTGAGTCGGAGGGTTGAAGGTATGCTCCTCTTGTAGAGGAACTATCGCTAACGAGAGTACCAGTGCCAACCCCGCTTTTACGGTACGCGGAATAGAGCGGCTACCTAGTATCGGCGCAACCGCTACCAGTCCGCTTGTCCGCGAAAACACAAGCAGAAACGTATAAAAGGTATGAACCCCGATTGTGGTGTAGTTCAGCATAAGTTAGCGCGGTATAAACCGTTAGCGGGTAATCGTGGGTATCTGTAGAAAAGACTGATTGATAAACGCAACCAGTGTAGAGAGCATCCAGGGCAGTATCAGCAGAAGCGTCGCCATAATCGCGATAAGTTTCGGCACAAAGGTCAGCGTTACCTCTTGTATCTGGGTAATCGCCTGTACAATGCTAATCAGTACCCCCACCACCATACCCACCAAAAGCACCGGCATCGAGAGTTTGAGAGTCACCACAAGGGTATTTCGGGCTATCTCTATAATCATCTCTTGGGTCATTGTCTCTCTCCTTCTCAGCGGAAGCCGCGCACCATCGACTCGATAAGCAGTGTCCAACCATTTGCCAAAATAAACAGCAGTATCTTCGCGGGTAGCGATACCACCGTTGGCGGAAGCATCATCATGCCCATACTCATCAGCGTAGAGGCGACTATCATATCAATCACCAAAAACGGCAAGTAGATATAGAACCCGATAATAAATGCCGTTTTTAGCTCGCTCGTCATAAACGCAGGTATCACCGTAGTCATAGGGACATCATCGGAGGTACGCGGTTGCGGTGCTTTCGAGAGATTGATAAAGAATATCAAATCGCTCTTATAGGTCTGCCGAATCATAAAATCACGTAGGGGCTTCTCGGCTCTATCTATCGCTTTGGGAAGCGGCATCTTGTTTTGAGTATAGGGGGTATAGGCGTTATCGTATATATCTACAAACACGGGGCGCATAATAAAAAACGTGAGAAAGAGCGACAACCCTACCAAAACCTGATTAGGGGGAATACTGGGCAGTCCAAGTGCGTTTCGTAAAATAGAGAAGACGATAAGAAGACGCGGAAACGCCGTCATCATTATCATCAACGAGGGCGCAAGCGTCAGGAAGGTCATCAGCAGGAGTATCTGTAGCGTTACCGATACATCCTGTGGGCTTTTGGCGGTATCTACCCCCAAACTCACTTTAGGAACCACCACACTGCCCCCCGCCCCTTGTGCCAACGCGGGAAGCACACTCAGCCAGACAAGCCCCGCCGCCAATCCAACAATGAGGAGGCTAGGGAACATACCCCGTAGTTTTGCGGCAAATGTCTGCATTCCGTTGCAAATCCTACCAGAAGAACTCTCCCCTATCACAAATCGAATAGGGGAGTTATAAAAAGAAGGTGGTGAGTAGATATTAGGAGCGTTGTGCTTGGTCACGAAGGGCGCGAATACGTTCTGTATTCTGTACTACGGCTTCACTGGTATCGGTCAGATTCGCATCCAGCGCATTCATGTTAAGGCGGGTGTCGCCCGTTTTCAGCAACCCTAGTTTGTCCAAATCTGCCGCCGCCGCCCGCAACGCCTCTGCAAAAGCAGGGTCGGTATCGTCATGGATTTCGGTAAGCATAGAGAGTTGCCAAGGGGTCGCGCCCACTACAAACTGCTTGCCCTGCACCTCAACAAGATGAATAAAGGTGTTATTCCCTGTAGGCAACGACTCGATAAGGCGAATGTTGGTATCCGTCTGCTCCGTGTTTGCCTTAGCCCCCCCTCTGGAGAGCATACCGCCCAAGCCGCTCTTTTTCGTAGGTTGAGGTTGCTTGCTCTGGCTGGCAAGTTGCCGCGCAAGCGGGGTCTCTCCCTTGCTCATGTAGCGTTTCATGGCAACACCCAAACCCCACAAAGAGCCGAACACCACCACACACGCAAGAAGCAACTGAGCAAGGTTCCCATTCGTTACCGCGGCGGTCTCACGGGGTTGTACGGGGTCTGCTTTCGTATCTTTGAAGAGCGGGTCGTTGGCAGGAGTTACCGCTGTTTTCGTTTCGGTGGGCTTTGGGGCAGGAGGCGCACTCGCGATAAGCTTGGTAGGTTCGGGTTTGTTGGCGGTATTAACGGGAGGTGTACCCGCCCCCTGTGTCTTAACCTCCGTTTTCACGGTAGGCGCGGCAGGGTTTGTAGCAGGATTGGTGGCGGGATTTGTAACGGGATTACCGCCCTTTGTCACCTCTACTTTACCCGCTACCGGAGGGGCGGAAGTAGTCTGCTTGGTTTCGGTAGGTTTGGTGGGCGGTGCGTTCTTGAGGGCAGAGGTATCTATGGTAGGCGGTGCGGTCTTTTGCGCTATCTCCGTCTGCTTCTGGTTTACTTTCTGTGCTAGTTGAGTGGCTCTGTTTGCGGCAACGTTCGCCTTGTTTGCGGCGGCTACCTCTCTCTGTTGGGCATTGGCACGCTTATTCGCAAGTGCAACCTGACGCGCCTTCTGACGAGCAAGCAACTGCTGTCGGCGGCGATTCACAACTCCTATACGCCCTTTGGCAGTACTGCGCCGTCCCACCACTACCCGCCGCCGCTTTCGTGTTCCCGATGCACGGCTAGTAGCACGGTCTGGTAGGTCGGTAACAGAGAGGATAGTGGCACTAGGCGGAGGGGCATCTGGGTTCTTCTGCTTTGCAAAGCCCAGCACGGGGGCAAGCAGTAGCACCATAACCCCAAGCCATACCAATAGGGTTCGCTTGCAACAAACCGCTACAGTCATGCCCTTGCCCTCAAGCCCATTGTGCGCTCTGCGGGGCTAATAATCTCTGTAAGACGAATACCAAAGTTATCTTCTATCACCACGACCTCCCCTTTCGCAATCAGCCTACCATTCACCAAAACGTCTACGGGTTCACCCGCCACGCGGTCTAGTTCGATAATAGAGCCGGTGGCAAGTTCGAGTACGTCTTTAATCAGCATACGTACTCTTCCCAATTCTACCGTGACATCGAGGGAAATGTCTAGTATTAAATCCACCCCCCGCGAACCATTTGTCTCTGAAGAGTTCATACTGAAGGGTGTGAAAGGGGTATTGAAGCCCGAATTTGACTGACTAGGAGCCATCTTCCCCATCTGCTCTAGTTCCCCCAACATACCTACTATACTATCTTCATCCAGAAAATCCTCTTTGGGGGCAGATATTTCTTTTTCCTGCGAGGGAAGTACCGCCTCTAAGAACTGAGGGGTGAACATAAACTGTAGGGCCGTGTCGAGAAGGTCGGGGATGCTAATGGTAAGGCTCGTTCTAACCGCAACCTCTTCCATCGCATAGACAGGGGGGAGTACCATCTCCCCCATAGTAATTGAGCAGTTCTCAATCTCAATGCTGTCGCCAGTACGGTTCCCAAGTGCCAACGCGATGCCCTGTACAATACTGGTAACGGCTTCGTTTAGATAGGCAATATCTTCGTCGCTTAGGGTCGTTATATCTACATCGTTGATGTCGCCCCCCGCCAACGATACAAACCTCTGAATACACTCTTCTGGTAGCACCACCATACAGTCGGTGGTATCTATGGCATTGAGGTTAAAGGTCGCGGTGAGAGCGGTAGGTGGGTTGCTAAGAATGTCTTGTATACGAATAGGTTCGGTCTCAGTGGCTTCTAGTGCCACCGATTTTCCCAAATTCTCCGAGAGCGTCAACCCAATGGTCGCGCTCAGGTCATTGATAAACTCGGTAAAACTGCTTAACTGAACAGATGTAATCTCAGGCATTCCTTCCCCTCCTAAGCCCCTCTCTCCTAGTCGTAGAGGTCGGCATTCCTCACTTTAATCTCGGCGTTCTCACTCTCTGGGGCGATTTTGGTGATATTCACCGCCACTTTTTTGCCCTGTATCCCCGGCTTCCCCCGAAACTTAACGCGCTTTCCCACCAAAACCTCAATCTCTTCGCTGTGCTTACGGTTCAAAAGCAGAACATCCCCCACTTTCCAATGAAGCATCTCGTCTACCGTGCAGGTGGTCTGTCCCAAACGCGCAGTAAGAGGCAGTTCCGTCTTTTCAAGGCGTTTGGCAAGGATAGCCGCGTACTTCCCTGCGCTTTTGCGGGCGTTACTAGAGAACCAACGCTGTGCGCTTAGTTTGGAGGTGATGGGTTTTAGCACCAAGTAGGGAATACAGACGCTCATTGCGCCCCGCATCTCCCCTACCTTTATCTCAAACAGAATAAACACCACCACGTCGTTGGGCGGAACAATCTGTACAAACTGGCTCTGCGTCTCCAAGCGTTCCCGCTTTGCCGTAAACTGTGCAACCCCCTCCCAAGCCGTCTGCAAATCGGCAAGGGCGCGATTGACCACCCCCTCCGTAAGAACTCGCTCTATATCCGTAAGCACATTCCCTACTTTGCTTGCCACCCCCGGACCTCCCAGTAGGCGGTCTAGCATCGAAAAGAGAATGTTCATCTCCATCTCTAAAATGGCTTGCCCAGAGAGTGGAGCCATACTAAACACATTGATAACGCTACTGGTAAGCGAACGCATAAACTCATCGTAGGGGGTCTGCTCCACCGAAACCAAATCGACATGAACCGGTACACGCAAGTACGACGAAAGCGACGACGAAAACAGACGCGCAAACGTCTCGTGTAACATATGAAACGTGCGAATCTGGTCTTTGGCAAACTTATCCGGGCGGCGGAAGTCATACGCTTCGTAGTTTACTAGCCCCTTATCGAAGCGTGCGCCTCCCACATAAGGCGATAGCGTACTACCCCCCGAAGCACTCTTTTTGGGAGCAGAGTCGTCGTTGCCGCTCGCCAGTGAGGAGAGCAACGCCTCTATTTCGGATTGTGAGAGAATATCCGACACCGATTTGCCTCGTAGTTCTAGGGTACACAACACAGAAAGAAGCGACAGCAAACGCAGAGAGAGAGGACACACAAAGAGGGGGTTCTAAAGAGACCATAAGGACAGAACCACACCCACTACTTCCTCCGAGAGAGAAACTGTCCCTATTTATTGTTGGAATAAAAGTGAAAAATACTCAGCGTTTTTTTAAGAACTCCCCCCTCTCTGCCACCTCAAAGGTCTCTACATCTCTCCTACCAGTTGACGGCTACTATTACCATCTGCTTGGAATTGCCACAAAACGGTGTAACTACATCCGCCATCACTACCACCACAAAGAAACCAGAGGCGTTTACCGTCGCCAGATAGCCAGATATGCCTCCCATTAGGCGGTTCGTACATCTCCTCGATGTTTCTGGGCGGTCTACCTGACTTTTTGGAGGAGTAGAATTTGGATTTTTCATTGTTCAACTGATGCAAATCACGGTATAGAGCGGGAGAGATTTTCCATTTTACTCCGTCCACTTCCACTTCAAAGCGACTTATATAGTCATCGACATTATAAACACTCCCTTTAGCCTTATAACCGTCTATATAGTAGCGGAAGTCTTCTACAATGCCCTTATGTTTTTGCATTACAAACCGGATGTGATGTCCATTAGGAATAAAAGTCCGCTTCTCAATCGTGATGCGGTAGGTATGTCCTGCGATTTTCCCCCAGTACGCACCATGTGCCTCCCTACCTAAACGCGCTTGGGTTCCTACGATGCTCCACTTACCTCCTCTGCGTTTGGCACGGTAAGCAATCGAGCCTCCAAAGTTATATAGGCTATGAAAACTTGTACCAACCATACAAGAATCTTTGCCAGCGTACTCTACTTCGGTTAGCGTCATTCTCATTGCAGGTATCTGTGGCGGCGTTGCTCCCCTATCATCTTCCCCTCCATCTTCTTTGTAAGGTACTCCTTCCACGGGAATAGGCAGGGTTTTTGCTACCTGTCGTACTACCTTTTGGCTTGGAGTACCTGTACTGAAGCATAGGAGTACCTTGCGCGGTTTATACTTAACGACACAAGCGTCCTTATAGAGCCTCTGATAGACCAGTACCTGCAAGGCTTCGTCGCATGCTGTAGGCGACTGAGGTTCGTCAAGAGACGTTTTCGGGGATGTACCACCGAATAACAATCCCAAAAACACCAGACAATGAAGTATCATCCTAGTTCCTTTTCGAGAAATCGCACCGCACACAAGATAACCTAACAGCGCGTAACTTCAACCTTTCAGGGTATCCCTCGCTCCTAATGCGGTACAGGGGCACGAAACTGATACTTACCCGCCTCTAAATGGAACTCTGCAACCCCCTCCTTCACGCCAAGCGGCGTAATACCCGCCTGTTTACGCGGCGAGGTTCCGCCTTCCGTTATCCATGTCGAATCAGAAGTAGGAAGTTGTAGAGTTGCCGTCATGCCTACGGGGATTTGGAGGTTTACGTCGTACTTTCCATCGTGGCGTATACGCCAGCTTACCCACACCAGCCCCCGCACCGACAGATAGCGTCCATCCGCGTATTTGAGGTCGCCAAACAGTCCGGGGCGTATCGTGATTTTGTCAAAGCCCACCGCGTTCTCGTCGGGGCGAAACCCTACCACACGCTCATAGAACCATGCCCCTACCGAGCCGAACATGGGGTGGTTATGCGAGTAGATGTTATCGCTGTTCTTCCACGTTTCGCGCAGAGTGGTCTCTCCCTCTTCCAGCATAAAGCCCCAACTCGGAAAGGTACGCTGATTCGCGATAGTGTACGCCGTCCCGCTATGCCCCCACTGCGACAACGTGTCTAGCAGTAGCCGCGTTCCAAAAATCCCCGTCGTCAGGTGTCCCGTGTTCTCGTCGTGTACGTTGCTGAGGAGGAGTTTCATCGCCGCCTCTTTCTGGTCGTTGGGCAGGAGGTTATAGGCAAGCGCGAAGGCTTGGCAGGCTTGTGTGCCGCTATCCACCCTACCCTCTTTCACAAACCGCTGAACAAACGCGCTCTTTATCTCCTCTGCTAGTTTGGTATACTCCTCCGTTGCGTTAGTGCGGTCTGTGAGTTTCGCCATTTGAGCCACCAGCAGGGCAAAATGGTAGTAGAAGGCAGTTGCCACCACGCCATCCGAATGAGGCACAATCGTCTCGTGGTCGCCGATACAGTTCTCGGTGATGAAGTTGGGGGTCTTTGCCCGAATCGCTTCCAGTGCGCGACGTGCCACCTCGTACTGCTCCTCTATCAGCCGCTTATCGCCGTAGTAACGGTAGAGTTGTGCCACCAGAAACGGGTGTGCTATCTGCCAACCGATGGGGCCCGTTCCACTGCCAAACCCCTTATCCGCGATACCTACATAGGGAGCTGTCTCCGTTAATCCTCCGTCGGGGCGCACCGAATCCGCAAAATCTTGTACCACCTTTTGGTAAAACGTCGCCATATCGTAACGGAACATAAACGCTTCGGAGGTGGGTACGATGTCGCCGCCATAGCCCAACTTTTCGCGGTGAGGGCAGTCCGACTGCACACTAAACAGGTTACTGCGGAAGGTACGTTGTATCACGGTGTCTAGTTTCCCAAACATCAGGTTAGAGCAAGAGAAGTCCGAAACACTCTCCAGATTTGCGCTCATCACCTGCCCTTCGAGGTCGCCCCTTGTTAGTCGGCGGGGGTAGCCCGTTATCTCTACGTACCGAAACCCATGAAACGTAAAGTGTGGGGCATAAGACTCTTCCGCCCCACCCCGCAGAATATAGGTATCGCTCTGCTCGGCAGGAATGGGTGCGCCCTTGCCATAAGGCTCGTTGGGGTTGGAGTACTTGATTTGACCCGCTACTGCCGTCATGGGGTTTATGCTACCATCGGCGTTCAGTAACTCTCCATACCGCAGTTTGATTTCGGTTCCCGCCTCCCCCTTACACCAGAGGCGTACCCTCCCTGCAAAGTTCTGCCCAAAATCGACGATGTAGGTTCCGGGAGTGCGCTCCACAATCTTTATAGGTTGCAGGGTACGGATTACCGTAATGGGAGGTTGGCTTTGCGCGTGTAGTTCTCCTACCTTTGGGAAGACAAGACGGGCAGGTTGCCAGCCCTCCGTACCCCCTACCTTACTCCAGTTTGGAATTTCGCGTTGGGCATCGTACTTCTCTCCCAAATAGATGTTGTTACGAACGACGGGGCTTTCTGCCATTGTCCACTTTTCGTTGGTTCCAACTACGTCGTGGGTTCCATCACGGTACTCTAGCACCAGTTTCGCGATAGCGCACGGACGACCCACCAACAACTGATTCCGCCAGTTCAACGCCCCCCAAAACCGCATGGGCAGGGGGTTGTACCAGCCGTTCCCAAGTAGTACCCCAATACAGTTCTCTCCGGCGGTTAGTTGCGCGGTTACGTCGTAGGTGCTGTAGAGAACCCGTTTTCGGTACTCCGTCCAACCGGTATCAAGGAAGCGGTCTCCTACCCTCTGTCCGTTCAGATGTGCCTCGTAGTAGCCCAACCCCGCAATCGAGAGCCGCGCCCTAAGCAGGGGCTTCTCCACCCGAAACTCACGCCGCAACAGGGGCATGGGGTCATCTTTATAGAAATCCTCTTCCTTAGTCGGTAGGGGTTTGCCGTCACCTATCCACTTCGCGTTCCAGTCGTCGGGGCGCAGTATCCCCATCTCCCAACTAGAGGGATTACTCCACTCGGAGGGCTTGCCGTCTTTGTCCCATACGCGCACTTTCCAGTAGCAGACCGCGCCGCTACCTAGTGGCTTCCCTGCATACTCTACGTGTAGCGATTGACTTCCTGTTACCTTCCCCGAATCCCACATATCCCCAAAATCGGCTTTTAGGGTCTCTTTGCTTCTCGCGACAAGGATACGGTACGCGGTCTGCTTCTGCCCACGCACATAAGAGCGAAGCATCCAACTCAGGCGTGGTTGGGGAGCCTCTATCGCTAACGGCTCTGACTGATACTCCGTTTTCAGATTGTATGTCCAAAGGGGGGCAGGGTTTGCAGAGAGCGGTGCGTTACAAAAACGTAGGAACAAAGACAGCAGAGCAAGGCGAAGAAGAGAGCGGCGCATCCGAAAAACCTCCTAATAGAACAGAAACTCGTTGGTATTCAGTAGAACACGGCACAATGCGGGTAGCCCGTAACTCTTTACGATAGCCTCCGCCTCTTTACGCTCACTGGTTTGCGGGGCGCGGTTGTATGCCAGTAAAAATGCCTGTCCTACCCAGTCCGCGTTGGTAGATACTACCTCTCCTTGTACCCTCTTGGCAAAGTACTCTGCCTGTTGCTGAATGAAGGTGCTGTTTAGGAGGCTGAGTGCTTGCAGGGCGGTGGTGGTACTGGTGCGTTTCGCCGTTCTGTCTGAACTATCGGGGCAGTCGAAACTACCGAGAAGTTCGTCACGAATACCCCGCGCCGGTTGCTGATACACACACCGCCGCCAAGTCTCCTCCCCTTGGTCGTCTAGGGTAGAGTAGATAGCCACGTTCACCACATCGTACTTGTAAAGCCGAAAACTCTGCCCTCCCATTTTGCGGTTTAGTTTCCCACTGGTAGCAAGAATGGAGTCACGAATCGCCTCTGCCTCCAAACGGCGCAGGGGCATTCGCCATAAGTAGCGGTTATCTGCATCCTTGCGCTCATTGGAGGGAACGGCGGCACTGCTTTGGCGGTAGGCATAGGACGTTACGATAAGACGGTGGAGCCGCTTCATTTTCCAGCCGTTCTCCATAAAGTTTGCGGCAAGCCAGTCTAGCAGTTCGGGATGGGAGGGGCGTTCGCCGTTGTTTCCGAAGTCGCTAGGGGTGCCTACAATGCCGCGCCCGAAATGGTTTGCCCAGATACGATTGACCATAACCCGCGCTGTAAGCGGATTTTGAGGATTAACAAGCCACTCTGCCAACGCAAGGCGCGGGGTTTTGCTTGCCGATAACTCCGACGATACCAGACGAACCTGAGAGAGCGCACCGGGGGTCACCTCCTCTACCCGTTGCATTACGTCGCCCCGCTTTAGAAGGTAGACCGCATCCGGCTTTGAAAACTGCCCGATATACGCCATAAGCCTACTATCTGCCGCCTCTAGTTCCTTCTGAATCTCGCGCTTTTGGCTCTGTAGGGCTTTGTAGCGGGTGCGTTGCTCTTCCGACATCCGCAAAACGAGGCTCTCGCTAGAGACCCCCGACTGCATTCTGTCTGCTCCCGTGCTAACTACCTTCCAACTCTTTCCGTCCAACGACACACTCACCTCATACTCCACCGCTACACGGTCTTGGAAGGAGCCTTCCGCGTCTCTCTGCCACACTACGCGCTGAATCTCTTGGGGTTGCGGCAGTTCAATCTGCGCCCACCCCTTGCCGGGCTCGCCACTAATCCAACTGTGTGCGTTGCCAAAGAGGTCGTCGTTGAGGTGGGCTATCTGGTGAATGGCGAAGTTGGGCAAAACCGATGAAGCAGAGGCTTTTGCGCCCCGTTTTGCAGAGGCGAGATTAGTTGCGGGGTCTTTCCCAAAAATCTGCATCTCGTCGATACACGGCTCCGAACCGTCGCGGGTACGCAGTATCGTAAAGCGTACAAAGCGGGCTAGGGTAGGAGGGAACTCCTCACTGTTTTTTCTGGCGTTGGTGGCGGGGCGGCTCTTTGCAACAGCGGGAACCTGTGTTACCTCCGCTTCCAACCGTTCTATTGCGGTAAGCGTCTCTTTCAGAGAGTTTTGGAGAGCAGAAAGGCGTTGCTGTACGGCAGGGGACGGAGGAGGCTGTGGTAACTCTCTATCGCCATGCCTTACATCCGAAAACACCGCCGCAATGCGGTAGTAGTCTCGCACGGGGATAGGGTCGAACTTGTGGTCGTGGCACTTCGCACACCCCACCGTCAAGCCCAGAAAGGTCATACCTGTTGTTGTCACCATGTCGTCGAGGTCATTGGCACGTTGTTGGCGGGTGAGGTACTCGTCGGGAGAACCTACCGTGTCGTGCGGTCCCGCTACCAGATAGCCCGTAGCGACCTCTACTTTAGGGTCGTTTTTACCCACCACATCCCCCGCGAGTTGCTCCAACACAAAACGATTGTAGGGCTTATCCTCATTGAAAGAGCGAATTACGTAGTCGCGATAGTGCCAAGCATTAGGGCGCAGGTGGTTCTGCTCCAAGCCGTGACTCTCTCCGTAGCGTACCACGTCCAGCCAGTGTCTCCCCCAACGCTCTCCATACGCAGGGGAGGCAAGCAGGCGGTCTACCACCTTATCATAGGCGTTTGGAGAGGTATCTGCAAGAAAAGCACGAACCTCGTCGAGTGTGGGAGGCAAGCCTGTAAGGTCGAAAGTAACGCGGCGTATAAGCGCGAGTTTTGAGGCAGGATGCGAAGGAGTAAGCCCCTGCTCTTGCCATTTCGCAAAAAGAAACTTGTCGATAGGGTTTTGAGAGAGGGTGTCGAAGCGAGAGGAGGGAGGTGTTGCTTTACGAACGGGCAAAAACGACCAGAGCGGCTTCTTGGCGGGGGAGAACACCGAAATCGTGTGGGCAGGATATGCGGCTCCTGCGGCTATCCATGTTTTGATAAGCGCGGTCTCTTGCGCCGAGAGTTTGCCCGTGGGGGGCATGGTTCCACCTGCTACCCGTAAGTAGACCTGACTCTGCTCTGGTTGGTTGGGAAGCAGTGCGCCCTTGTGTGCCAACGCCGCCGACTTTTGCGAAAGGTCTAGCCCACCGCTCTTTTTTTCGGCGTTGTGGCACGACACACAGCGGCGGCTTAACAACTCCTCTACCTGCGTACTCACGCTTGTCTGTTGTGCTTGTGCTTGTGTTGCCCCGAATAGGATACACGCAACTACACCCAAAAGTTTTCGCATTGCTCTTTCTCTCCCCCATAGCCAATAACCTTATTATGGAAAGTTGGGCAAAGCAGAGCGAAAAACCTTCTCTGTTTTTGGGGAAGAGCATCTTTAGTGATTAAGGTCGAGTTCTGTGATAAGCGGCATTTTGATAACGATATTGTCACTAGGGCGCGGCTCAATGGTTGCCGTTAGGGTCATCTCTTTTCCGGCTCGCTTTACGGTGATACGCAGTACCTCCCCTGCCCCAATTTTACGGAGTTGTTTGCGTAGTGCATCGGCATTAGCGACCTTTACATCGTTGACAGAGAGCACTATATCCCCATACTTTAGCCCCGCTTTGTCGGCAGGACCTCCTTTATAGATGCCGAATATCTTTGTGGAGTTTTTGGTATTTTCAATTAATGGAGAGGCGAGGTTGACCCCCAGCCAACCCAGTTTTGCCGTAAGGCGGTTGCTAAGGAGCCGCTCTACCACCGTGCGTAGTTCATTAGAGGGAAGTGCAAAGCCTACACTAGAGAACCCCGAAGTGTTTATGAAGAGTTTTTGGTTCTCGGATGCTCTCGGTTCCTGTTGTACCAAAAGCGGAAGCGCAGGAGTTGCGACAATCATGCCGATTACCTCTCCGCGAGCGTTGATAAGGGGGCTACCGCTACCTCCCTTGCCCACAATCCCCTGAAACTGAATGAGGTCGTTATAACGAACCTCTCCCGATTTGCCGCTACGCCCCCTCCCCGCAATCAGCCCCAACGAGATGGAGTTTGCAAAGCCGCCCTGATTCCCGATGGTAATGGCGAAGTAGCCGGGCTGTATTCTGTCTGAGTCGCCCCACTTCAAGCCTGTGTTTTCAGGGATGCGGGCGAGTTTGAGCAGGGAGATATTCGCCTCTTTATCGTCCTTTACGACCTCCGCCGAGACTCGTTCTCCACTAGACAGCACCACCATCGGCTCTTTGATACGCGCAGAGACCTCTACGGTTGTTACCACATAGCCCCCCGCAATTAAAAACCCGCTTCCTGTAGCGGAGCCGCCTACCTCTCCCAAGAACTGTAGCAAATCCGTCTCTTGGGAATCGGGGGACTCTTTTTTTTCGTCTTTAGTTTTGTCTTCTTTAGTTTGCTCTTCTCTGGTTCTGGATTTCTCATTCGAGAGAGTTGACAGTGACCTGAAAACGGTGAAATGCTCTGCACTCTGCACCCGTGCTACTTTACGTACCGATTTACCCTCTATGGTGACAACAGAGCGGTTCACCTCTTTCGCAATGAGGGAAAGTCCTTCTTCTATCTGCTGGAGGAGAGCAAGGCTACTGGTGAGAGGCGGAGCGGGGGGCGCGTCTTTTACTTTAGCCCCCTCTTGTCCAGAAACGGCTTTTGTAAAGAAGGTGCACACGCCGAATAAGAAGAGAATACGCCCTCCCCGATGGAGAGAGCGCAGGCGTAGTGAGAGGCTAATCAGTGGTTTCATAGGTTCACCTCGTTCCCGCTTAGTAGGCGGAGTCGCTATCGTGGGAGACAGGGGTGAGTGTACCCATAATATACTCTTTGTCGGGTTGAGCGTTTTTAGTACGCTCCGACACTTGCGGTTTGTGGCGCGTAAACTGCAAGGTAGAGGGTTTTGGGGCGGGTTCTGTAATCTCTGGGTTGGAGAGGTAGTTTGCGGGAACCATGTAGATACCACCATCTTTAGCCGCCTCTTTGGGTGTACTCTTTAAGTGAGTTTGAGCATTGACATTGGGTTGCGGTTTGGTAGGGGTACGAAGGCTTGCCGTGTCCAAAGGTGCATTTACCGAACTGAATGGGGTGGGTTGAGGCTCTTTTGCCTTCACAGGGTTGGCATTCTGCGGGGCTTGGCTTATCATCATGGGAACGGGAACCTGTACCACACGCTGTTGAAGGCTTAGGGTACGGTAGGTTAGCCCTGCGGAACAGAACAGCATAAGGCAACTTCCTACCATCGCCATACTGGGTATCCAGCGCATTCGGTTTTGGGTACGTATCTCGGTTGTGGTTACTTGGGGTGTGTAGGTTGCCACGATTCCCTGCTCCAAGCGGTTTTGCAGGTCGTTCCAACCATGGCGGGGGGTAGGCGGCTCTTCTAGTCGGGCGGTTAGAAGTAGGTTTTGGGTTCGGCGCAGAGATTCGGCTTCGTTACGGCACGATTCACAGGTGTTTAGATGACGCTCTATGGTTTCGAGGGTTCCTTCTGGCAACCTCTCGGCGAGATAGTCCCATAGTTCAGGACGGATACGTTTGCATTGGCGTTTGAATAGGGGGAACATAGCAATCACCTTATTTAATCAGAGAGATAAAACGGTCTTTGAACCCACGTCGGGCGCGAAAAAGGCGCAACTTAACACTGGCTACTGAGCAGTCGAGTACCTGCGCTATCTCCTGATAACTCAAGCCCTGTAGGTCTCGCAGTACAATGAGTTCGCGTTGCGGCTGGGGCAATCCATTGAGTACGCGGTGTACGGTAGAGGTCATCTCTTGGCGTTCTACCTCTACGGCGGGGTCTGAGCCGTAAGAGCCTTTATCGAATAGGGTCGCCTCTAGTTCTGGTATCAGCCCTACTTCACTGCGCCGTGAACGCGACTTTATCCTATCTCTACAGAGGTTTCCTGCGATTTTCAGAAGCCATGTTAAGAGGCTACACTCACCGCGAAAGCCCGGCAACGTGCGGTATGCCTTTACAAAGGTGTCCTGCTTAATGTCGTCTGCCTCGTCCGCGTTTCCTAGCAAGTGGTAGGCGTACCGATAGACAGAGCGTTCGTAGCGTTCATAAAGAACCCCAAACGCCTCTCTATCTCCCATCTGGCTACGTCGGATAAGTTGTTGGTCTTCCGATTGCAGTAACACCGTTGTCTTCCTTTTTTGTGGGCAGTCCATTCCGTCGTTATGCTATCATAGACGAGACGAGACAGAAAAAGTTATCGTTTTCTTTACGGGTTTTTCTCGCGGAGGGTGGAGGAAGAGGTTAGGAGGGGGGTGGAACTCTCTTTTCGGTAGTGTCGTGCCACTCGGTACGAAGCACCGATTTTTCGGTAACGGTCTCTACTATGGTGACACGTGGAATATCTATCTCAATGGTGTTCGAGTGGGCGAGCCTTTCGGCGAATATCGCCCCTATCGCACAGGTAATTCCCGAAAACACCAGCACCAGCGACTGCCAAGAGTGCGCCCAAAACAGCGCAATGAGTCCATGGTCAAGAAAGTAGATGGCTCCTGCCCCCGTATAGAAGCGGCGACCCTTTACAGAACGCTTTTCCAACGACTCGTATATCGCGCCCGTAACCGCCAAAGCCACTGCGGTTAGCAGAAACGCCCCACGCAGTAGAGCAACGGGTGTATTTGAGATAGGAGCAGGGTAGGCAAACACGTGTGCCGCCCCCCGCAGTGCCAAAAACGCCACTCCATACGAGAGTGTTACAATCAGTCCGCGCTGAATACGGGGGTGTAGCAACGCACATAGCAGAAGCGCAACCCCTACCAATAACCCCGACTCACGTTGCTCTAGCCAGCGGGTAATGGCGGCATCGTTCGAGACTAACCACGCCGCAATAGGAATGGGTAGCCCCCGCTTTAGTAGAAAAAGATAGGTTATCTCTTCTCGTTTCAGCATACCGCTCTCTCGTCCAATTCGTGCCTACTTCTTGGGCGTGTTGCCCCCGCTCATACGCCGTAGCTCTGCTATCGTCTTCTCTAGCTCCTTTAGGGTTGTGCCATACGCCGCAAAGTCTCCTGCCTTCAGTTTCTGCTGTGCTGTGTCGTACTGGCTTCCCACCCGCTCTATTAGGCTTTTCAGTTCGGCAGGAACCGCTATCGGAGTGCCTCCCGTTTTAAGCGGAGGTGTGCTGGTGAGGGCGGGATTGGTGGGTGCGTTCGTGCTACTATCGCCGTAGCCGGGGAAGAGACGCGCCAATGCCTCTTCTAGCGTATTCTCCATAACGGCGCGTTGTCCAAATACGGCGACTACCTTTTGAA
>OMJJ01000188.1 GCA_900299305.1 bacterium
CGGTTGGAGTGGAGAATATCTGCCCATAGCGAGGGGTTGCTATAGGAGACGCGCATCATGTCGCGGTAACTTCCTGCCGAAACGAGGCTTGCTTGCTCCCAGCCTAACGTTCCGCGTACCGTTCCCGAAAACGAGAAGGAGAGTAGGTGCGGCAAGTGGCTCACCAGAGCGACGGCGGTATCGTGTTCCTTTGGGGGCATGGTAACGGGGTTCGCGCCGATATGAGAGACCCACGTGGCTACCTTCTGTGTGGCTTCCGATTCGGGGTACGAGGAGGTGAGTATCCATGTCGCGTTATCGAAGAGGTTGGCACGTGCCGCTCCTGCACCGCTCTCTTCTGCCCCTGCCATGGGGTGTCCACCCACAAACCTCTCTCCAAAAAGCCGCTCTCCGTGTGTGGTTATCTCCTGTTTGGTGCTACCCAAGTCAGTGAGGAGGGTATGGAGTGGAATGGCGGTGGCGATTGCGTCCATCGTCGGGGGTATGGTACTGACGGGTGTCGCGAACACAATGAGGTCGGCGGTAGCAACGGCGGTGAGGAGGTTGGTGGTAGCGGTATGAATGAGGTTACGGGTCAGCGCGGTTTCGAGGTTTTCGGGATTGCGGTCATAGCCTACCACCTCACGGGCAAGCCCCTTTTCACGTAGGGTAAGCCCCAACGAGCCGCCCATAAGCCCGACCCCTACTATCAGAACGTTATCAAAAAAGGCAGGTTCTCTCACACCTCCTCCTCTTTCAAGAGCGGTAGCGTCCACTGCCATTCGGAGTTTGGTACGGGGTGCAGGTGTTCGGAGAAGGCGGTAAGCAGACGCGCCTGAGTGCGTTCGCGGAAGTTGGGAGAGGCTTGTGTCTTTTCCCACTCTGCTTTTAGATTCTGCATGGCTTTTTTCTGCTCCTCCACCTCTGCACGGCACGCGGCACATCGCTTTAGGTGTTGCCTTACGCGAACCGCCTCCTCTTCGGGCAGTTCGTTATCGAGCCAGAGTTGTATTCTGGGTTCCCACAGTCTACATGTCATGGGGTTCGTTCTCCTCACTCCACGCCCCTGCTAGCCGCTCTCTTAGCGACTTTCGGGCGCGGTATAGCATGGATTTCGTTGCGGGTAGCGACTTTCCTAGCCACTCTGCTACCTCTTTCGCATCCCACTCTTCCATGTCGCATAGTACCAAAACAAGACGGTACTCCTCGTTCAGTTCTGCCAAAGCCTGATGAACCACGATTCGGTTTTCCATCTTTGCGGTGGAGCGTCCATTATCGGAGGCGACTTCGTTCTCCTCCGATTCTAGCCACAGCAAGCGGGGCTGACGCATTCTATCCAAACAGAGGTTTCGCGCAATCCGAAACAGCCACCCGCGAAACGCGCCCTCTTCCCGCAGGGTTGCCGCCCTCTCGAAAGCCCTTAGAAAGACCTCCGATGTAACCTCTTCCGCGTCCTCACGGTTTCCTAGTAGGTGACGTGCAAACGCGAACACCCTGTCTACATACATCTCGAACAGGCTACCAAGTGCTTCGGGGTCTCCGTTACGAAATCGGGCTACCAACCGCTGTTCGTAGTGTTCTGTACTGTGTTGGATAGCCTTTTCCTCAGACGCACCCACGGGTTGTTCCTGTCCTTATCTCTCAAAGACGGTTGAGAGGCTGTAAAAGTGTCGCTAACTCGGTAAAAGAAGATACAAGCGGGTCGGTTTATCAGTTATGCCCCGTTCGGGAGGAATGATGTATCCGTTTCCCATTACGATAAAATTGAACGGCGATGTAGGTACTCTTGTGAAGGTACCACTTCGATTTAATCTGCACCCAACTATCTTCAAAAACGCTCACCGATTCCATTTTGTCGAGTTGCCCGTTTTTCCGCTTACGTAGAGTAGACACGATGAAGCTAACCTTCGCATTCGCGTTTCGCCCCGCTGTAGTGAAGGCAGTAATGCGAAAATATTGTCTATATTCCTCCTTAATAAGAGGAAGAGCCTGGTGTAGAGCCTCGATAAAATACTCGGTGTCTCTCGGTTTTCCCATGTCTACAAAGGTGAAGTCTTTTGAGAGCATTGCCCTAATAGGATTGAGATCCTTCCGCTTTAGGGCAGAGGCAAACTGTGCATACCGCCTTGTTATCATCGTATAGGCTTCTGACTTTGTATCTTTCAGAGGCGCAAATAGGATGGAGAGGCTTATAACGTAAGATACAAAAGACATTTCGGAGCGGCTCTCCTCTGTACTGTACTACATTCCCTAACTACGGCTTCCTCTGTGTGCTTGGAGTCCATTTCAACTTATCTAAATTTAGGGAATTTCCATGCAGTGAATGTCCATCAAGGCATATGATATTCGCCGAACCAGAATGTCTCTCTATTGTCACATCCTTCAAGCCGCCGGTAAAGGAGAGGTTGAGCGCATCTGCCTCGAAAAGTTCAGGTACATCTGAAGTATTCTCAAAATCTGCGAGAGATTTCCCACCTATTGCCGCGTTCATACCGTAACTAAAAGGTGACGTAGCAGAAGGGCATTTGGAAGTGATACCGTCTAGATGTCTCCCATCGCGTGCAACTGCCTCCAATCCGCTTTTGGTAGGCGGTAAATGTTCGTCATAGTCTTGTGTGTAGAGTGCAAGCCCCATGCCCAACTGCCTCATGTTAGATAGACAGGCATTTTGGTCTCGCACAGCGTAGGAACACCCAACATGGAGTATCGCCACCCCTAACGTAATCAGGCTGAACACAAGCAGGGTGCTGAAGAGCGAATAGGCAAACTTACTCCTCCGTATGAGGAGCGGATTATCCTCTGACCGCGCACGCTCAAGAACTGCCTTAGATCGAGATACCGCCCCTATGAAGACAAACATAGCACACCATACAAGCGGAGACCAGCCATGGCTAAGGGTCTGTAAGAAGTGTATGACGGGTTGACTCATTACACAGTACCGCCTTCTCTGCATGATGCAAATAGCGTGTCGCTAACGTTAAAATCTGTCTCTCCTCTAATGCTGGATTACACAGAGTATACGCGCATAAATTCCCTTTGTCAACGAAGACAAATCGGAGATAGGCTTTTCCCGTCTCCCAACTATATCCACATTTTATAAAGAAAGGATTAAGGAAACTGTGGGAAAAGTGACCGAATCGAAAAGCTCCTTCGGGTATACTCTTATGTGGTGTTCAACCTTCGGAGGAGTACAGGCAACAAACCCTATGGATGTTAAACTTGCGCGTGAGATGGGACTAAACGAGTCGGAGTACCAGAAGATACTGGAGATACTCGGAAGGCAACCGACCATTACCGAACTCGGAATGTTTGCGGTGATGTGGTCAGAACACTGCGGGTACAAATACTCCCGCCCCGTACTTGCCCTTTTCAAAAACTACAAAGAGGCGCAAGAGCAGGGGGCTTTGGAGAACGCAGGGGTTATCCCGCTAGATGAAAAGTTTGGAATCGTTTTTAAGATAGAGTCGCACAACCACCCCTCTGCGGTAGAGCCGTTTCAAGGAGCCGCCACCGGAGTAGGGGGCATCCTCCGCGACATCTTTACTATGGGCGCAAGACCCATTGCCAACCTAAACTCCCTCCGCTTCGGTACTCTTGATAATCCCCGTAACCGCTACCTCTTTGAACACGTTGTTGCCGGTATCTCCCACTATGGAAACTGCGTAGGCGTTCCCACTGTGGCGGGAGAGGGCTACTTTCACCCCTGCTATAGCGGAAACCCCCTCGTCAATGCAATGGCGGTTGGCGTAGTCGAGATAGATAACGTTGCGAGTGCCGCCGCCAAAGGCGTAGGAAACCCCGTTATCTATGTAGGAAGCGCAACGGGCAAAGATGGTATTCACGGCGCGACCTTTGCGAGTGTAGAACTGGGACCCGACAGTGAAAGCAAGCGTCCCAATGTGCAGATGGGCGACCCCTTTATGGAGAAACTGCTCATCGAAGCGACGCTAGAAGCACTGGCTACAGGGTGCGTGGTAGGGATACAAGACATGGGCGCGGCGGGTCTGACCTGCTCTACCTCCGAAACCTCCTCCAAAGCGGGAACGGGTATGGAGATTGAAGTCCGAAAAGTTCCCCTGCGTGAAGCCGACATGACCTCCTACGAAATCATGCTCTCCGAATCGCAAGAGCGAATGCTCTGTATCGCGAAAAAAGGAACTGAGCAGAAGGTAATAGATGTCTTTCATAAATGGGGTTTGAGTGCCGTTGTGGTGGGCAAGGTAACTAAAGACGGGCTGGTGCGTGTGCGTGATAACGGCGAGGTTGTTGCCGAAATCCCCTCCAAAGCCCTTACCGATATGTGTCCTACCTACTATTTAGAGACGGAAGAGCCACAATATATAAGCGAAGTACAGGCTTTCGACCTCAAAGGTATCACTGCCCCCCTAAAAGGAACCTATAAAGGGAAGTGGGCAGAGGTGGTCGCGAAGTGGTTGAGCGTGGATGCGAACGCGAACGCCTTTACCTGCGAAGAGGCTCTGATACGTCTTCTGGATTCGCCTAGTGTGGGTAGTAAAGAGTGGGTTACGCTTCAGTACGACAGTATGGTGCAGACCCAAACCGTGCATATTCCCGGCGCAGACGCGAGTGTGTTACGTATCCGCGGCTCTCGTAAAGGCATTGCGGTAAAAGTAGATGGTAATGGACGCTACGGCTACCTCGACCCCTACGTTGGGGGGCAGATAGCCGTAGTAGAGTCGGCGCGAAACGTGGTCTGTGTGGGCGCGCGTCCCGCCGCCGTTACCGACAACCTCAACTTTGCAAACCCCGAAAAACCCACCGGTTTCTGGCAGTTCCGCCGAAGCGTGGAGGGGCTTGCAAGTGCCACCGAAGCACTCGGTACGCCCGTTATCTCTGGCAACGTCTCTTTCTATAATGAGACCGCCGACGGACCCATCTTCCCCACGCCCACGATTGGGATGCTGGGTATACTAGACAATGTACAGAAACACTGCCAACCCGCTTTTCGCGGGGAGGACGATATGATTGTTCTGCTTACAGCCTACGACGACCCCACCGGGGGGCTAGGCGGTAGCGAGTACCTCAGTCTACTGCATGGAGTGGAGGCAGGTGTGCCGCCGCTAGTAGACCTTGAAGGCGAAAAACGCCTACACGAACTGGTACTACAAGGAATAGGCGAAGGGCTTTTTGTCTCTTGCCACGATGTTTCGGATGGAGGGCTTGCCGTCTGCCTCGCGGAGAGTGCGATGCTGGCGGGTATCGGCGCACAAGTTCTCGTAAACCCCTCCGAGATACCCACTGGAACCACCTCTGCCGCTCTACTTTTTGGAGAGGCACAAGGGCGAGTTGTGGTAACGCTTCGTAACGAAAAACAGTGGAAGTACCTACAGAACCTCGCGAAAGAGCGTAACATCCGAGCGAACTGGATAGGAACGGTAGGGGGAGAGAACCTCCGCATTGCGTTTGGAGCCGATATACTCACCGATATTCCTGTCAACATCTTGGCGCAAGTATCCAAAAACGCAATACCGCGCCGTATGAACGTGCATAACCTCACGGAGACCACCGCATAGAGCCGATACAAATTCGGCTGAACCCCCAAAACGATAGGCAGAGGAGCCACCTCACCATGCAGAAGTTTGACCCATCCGCCGTCATCCCCCTCTCTTCCGTTGCCCAAACGGAGGACGAATTTGACTTACGTCCTAAAGAGGAGTGCGGTGTCTTTGGCATCTTTGCCCCCGGTGAAGATGTTGCGCGTATCACCTTTTTTGGGCTGTTCGCCCTACAACATCGTGGGCAAGAGAGTGCCGGCATGGCGGTCTCTACAGGCTCATTGTTGAAGATACATAAGAGGGTAGGACTCGTTACCCAAGTCTTCGACCAAGACCGCATTGAGCACCTTGACGGTATCAGTGCGATAGGGCATACCCGCTACTCTACCACAGGTGGCAACCTCGAATGTAACGCCCAACCGATTCACGTACACACCAAAGACGGAACCCCTATCGCCGTAGCACATAACGGGAACCTCGTAAATACCTCCCAACTGCGCCTTGAACTAGAGTTAGATGGCTACGAATTCGAGACCACCAACGACACCGAAGTCATTGCCCACCTAATAGCCCGTGCCTACGAGGGCAGTATTGAAGAGGCGGTACAGGCGACCATGCAACAGATTGAGGGGGCGTACTCGCTTACTATACTCACCCCCGACAAAGTACTCGCAGTACGAGACCCCTACGGTATTCGCCCCCTATGTGTAGGTAAACTGACTACCGGACACTATGTAGTCGCCTCCGAGTCCTGTTCACTTGCCACCATCGGCGCGGAGTATGTGCGCGAGGTAGACCCCGGTGAGGTGGTTGTTATTGACCGTGAGGGAATCAGAGAGTTCCAAGCGGTTCCCTTGCGCCAACGTGCTACCTGCCTCCTAGAGTTTATCTACTTTGCTCGCCCCGACTCCATGATTTACAACAAAACCCTGCACACGGTTCGCCGTAAAATGGGGCAGGAGCTCGCCAAAGAGCACCCCGCACCGGGCGCACACCTCGTTATCCCTATTCCCGACACGGGTACACCGGGCGCGTTGGGCTACTCCGAGATGTCGGGCATTCCCTATGGTGAGGGCGTAATCAAGAGCCGCTATATACAACGCACCTTTATACAGCCTAGCCAAAGAATGAGGGACATGGGCGCACGTATGAAGTACACCCCCCTCAAAGATGCCCTTGCTGGTAAGCGTATCGTGATGGTAGACGACTCGATTGTACGCGGAACCACCACCGGCAAACTGGTTAAGATGCTGTTTGATGCGGGAGCACTAGATGTACACGTCCGTATTACCGCGCCGCCTGTTCGCTTCCCCTGCTACTACGGTATCGACATGGCAGACCAAAAGGAACTGGTCGCGGCAAAGCACTCCATCGAAGAGATAAGACAGATGATAGGTGCAACCTCGTTAGGGTACTTATCGTTAGATGGCGCGTACCGTGCGGTAGGGATGCACAAAAACAACTTCTGCCGCGCCTGTTTCGATGGAAAATACCCCATTCCTATCCCACAAGACGTAAAGATAACCAAGATGATGTTCGAGGAAGAGGTGCAGGAGCAGAACAAAGACTTCTTCGAGCAAGGGCTACGTGAACCTGTTCTGCGCTAGTCGTTTCTCTCAAGAAAAAGTGCATACTCTCCCTTGACAGTCCGCCCCCATTTACGGTATCCTTCTTTTTAGCACTCGGTTAATCTGAGTGCTAAAAATGTGTTTTCCGATGCTAAAAACATCGTTTTTCTTAAACCAAACACCTATCAAAATAGCGGAGTTTCACAAAACTCCCAAGGAGACCACTCATGGCATTACGACCTCTGAAAGACAAGGTTGTCGTTAAGCCGAGCGAAGGCGAAGAGAAGACCGCTGGCGGTATTTTCCTTCCCGATTCCGCAAAGAAGAAGCCCCAAGAGGGCAAAATCATCGCGGTTGGCTCGGGGCGCACCCTCGACGACGGCACGGTAAAACCCCTCTCTGTGAAAGTGGGAGACATCGTAGTATACAGCAAGTATGGCGGAACCGAAGTGAAACTCGAAGGCGAAGATGTGGTTATTCTCGATGAAGACCAAATCTATGCCGTTATCGAGGCGTAACCCTTTCCGTAGTAACGATTTAAGATTTTAAGAAGGAGATGAAATCATGCCTAAGCAGTTAGTTTTTGATGAAGAGGCACGACGCGCACTGGAGCGCGGTGCAAACACCGTAGCTAACGCCGTTAAAGTAACCCTGGGCCCCAAAGGGCGCAACGTCGTTATCGACAAAAAATGGGGCTCCCCCACCATCACCAAAGACGGCGTTACCGTCGCCAAAGAGGTGGAACTAGAGAATCCTTATGAGAACATGGGCGCACAACTCGTAAAAGAGGTCGCCAGCAAGACCAACGATGTAGCCGGTGACGGTACGACCACTGCTACCGTTCTAGCGCAGGCAGTTGTCAACGAAGGTCTACGCTACGTGGCGGCGGGTGGTAATCCCCTCCTCGTGAAAAAAGGTATCGACATTGCGGTAGAGAAAGCCATTGCCCAACTGCGAACCATTGCCGTAGAGGTAAAAGGCGACAAAGCGAAAGTGGCTAGTGTTGCTACCATTGCCGGAAACGATGCCGAAATCGGTGGGCTGGTTGCCGACGCAATCGAAAAAGTTGGACAAGACGGCGTTATCACCGTAGAAGAGAGCAAGAGCCTCCAAACCTATACCGACTTTGTAGACGGTATGCAGTTCGATAAGGGCTACATCTCCCCCTACTTTGTCACCGACGCAGAGCGCATGGAAGCGGTTATCGAGAATCCTTACATTCTCATCCACGAGAAGAAAATCTCCTCCGCCGCTGACCTTATCCCCGTTCTGGAGAAGGTTGCACAGCAACGACGACCTATCGTTATCATTGCTGAAGATGTAGACGGCGACGCGCTTGCTACCCTCGTGGTGAACAAACTACGCGGTATCATCAACAGCGTAGCCGTAAAAGCACCCGGCTTTGGAGACCGCCGCAAAGCGATGCTCGAAGACATTGCTATCCTCACCAACGGTAAGTTCATCTCCGAAGACCTCGGCATCAAACTTGATAACATCGACCTCTCCTTCTTGGGAACCGCCGCTAAAATGGTGATTGGTAAGGAAGAGACCACGATTATCGAGGGCGGTGGCAGCGAAGATACCATTATGGGGCGTATCGCGCAAATCAAACGCCAAATCGAAGAGACCGACTCCTCCTATGACCGCGAGAAACTCCAAGAGCGACTTGCGAAACTGGCTGGCGGCGTTGCCGTCATCAAAGTAGGAGCCGCTACCGAGACCGAACTCAAAGAGAAGAAGCACCGCTTTGAGGACGCTCTCTCCGCTACTCGCGCTGCCGTCGAAGAGGGAATCGTTCCCGGTGGTGGTGTGGCTCTGCTCACCGTTCAGTCTGCGCTGGAAGGTCTGGGCGAGAACGCCGACGAGAAGCACGGAGTTGCGATTGTGCGCCGCGCCCTCGAAGAGCCGCTACGCCAAATCTCCGAAAACGCCGGTCTTGAGGGAAGCGTTGTCGTAGAGAAGGTAAAGAGTCTAGGCGTAGGTGAGGGCTTCAATGCCGCAACCGAGCAGTACGGTAACATGATTGAGATGGGCGTTATTGACCCCGTAAAGGTGACTCGCTTTGCACTGCAAAACGCCGCCTCTATCGCCAGCCTCATTCTTACCACCGAGGCTCTTGTGGTCGACAAACCCGAACCCAAAAAAGCCCCCGCTGGTGGTGGTGGACATCCGGGCGGTGGCATGGACTACGATATGTAGTTTGTGCCTCTGGCAACAAACCAAAAAGAGAGGAAAGCCAAACACGGTTTCCCTCTCTTTTTTCGTGCATAGCAGAGGTTGTTAAAGGGATGTGAGTAAGGAAACTCAGCGGTGTCTTCACAATCATTTGGAGATGCTCTACACTCAACAGAATTCTCTTTGGGATTATCGCACTCTTTACTGACCAACTCGTCCAAATGCTCAAAGGGTGATTTTTGAAATTACCCCTTACGGGAGCTTATCTCGAAACTCTAGGCGCATTTTAGGGCACCTAGCAAACTGCCCCTTTGCCTTCGGACCCAAATGCTTCTAATCGCTCTTCATCACTCGTTTGAACCATTGAGACAGGGACATAGTGGAACTGGAGAGCCCAGCGTACCTCTTCTGTGCGATTGATAGGTGTGCCATGTGGGATTTTGCCGTCAAAAAACAGGACATCCCCCGCCTGCATAGGTAGGGCTGTCTGCTCCATAGCAAGCGACTCGGTATCACATATCTGCCAATCGCGTCGTAAGAAATGAGAACGCGCTCCGGCTTGGTGTCCTCCAGAAATTACGAACATACAGCCGTTTTCTGGGCGAACATCCCCCAAAGCAATCCACACCCCGACAATGCGCTGAGTGAGGGGAAAGTTGAAGTAGGCATGGTCTTGATGCCAAGGCTTTTCCCGTCCCTGCGGAGGTTTTATCATCGCCATCTCTTGATAAAGAAGGGGTGTTTCATCCATCAGTTGCTCCACAAGTGAGACAATGTGGGGATGGAAAGCGAGAGCGTGTAGAGCAGGGTGTCCTGCCGTGAAATCCATGAACTTTCGGACATATTGCGCTCGCTCTTCCTTTGGCAAGGGAGGCATACTCTCCCCTGCCGTACCCAACGAGAACTGACTTTTGGAGGGAGTTGCTTCCGACGGAATGGTCAGGGCAAGCCGTTCTTGTATTCTTCCTTCAAACGCGATAGAGCCACATTCGGGGTCTTCTGCAAAAGTCATCTCTCTCAGTGTCTCTCTCGCCGCCTCTACCTCTGCTTGGGAAAGGCTACCCCGTACCACTAAAAAGCCTTGCGTATCAAAGGTTGTACTCTCTTCGGTAGTCAATCTACCGTGATAGGCGACTGCCTCAGAGTGGACTCTATCTGCCCGATAGAGCGTTGGCAGGTGTTCCGGAATAGCAGGCTCATAAACGACTTTCATACTCTCTCCTTATAGAGTGGACTTATGGCTTTACTATCGTACCCATAAAGAGAACCGCCCCTGTTTTGTCGTCGCGGATGGCGCAGAAGAAGGGGTGGTCTACAGTGATACTGGCAGGTAGCGGGGCAGACGTAACTCCGATACCGATACCTGTTGCTCCTGCCGCCTCCGTACCCTCCTCGTTTACCTCCACAAAGGTTTTGTGTTGAACAAACTGAATGTAGGCGTTATCCGCGATACCAGAGAGGTCGGCTTTACCTGTCGAGTCGAAGGCGATACCCATTCCCAGATTTGTGAGCGCGTCTTTTAGGGCAACCGAGTAGTCGGTTTTGAAGCGCGGGAGTTTGAGTGTTACCGATGCCGTGGCGAACTTCGTCATCCAGTTCGCCCAGTTTTCGGGGGTGAGGGTCTTGAGGAAGTCGGGTAGTGAGGTTCCCGTAGTGGGTAGAAAGACATAGAGGTTCAAGCGTCCCTCTTTCCCGTAGGGCAGTTTTATGGCTTGGAAGTTACTCCCTTGAAGATAGCCGGTATCTATCTGCTGTTGCATCATCTTGACGGTGGCAGTTTTGCCATCCGAAAGGGTGAAGGGGCTGTCGTTGGTCTTGGCGGTGTCGAACTTATGTGTCCATGCCCCCTTAAAATAGATAGCGTTTACCAGTACGGCTACGGTGCTACTGTAGTCTTGGTCGGGGAGGATGGTGAGGATTTTTGCGTTTGTCTTTTTGCTTACCCAGTCGTTCGCCGATTTGGGTAGCCCCGTCACGTCGCCGAGTTCACTGCCGTAGAAGTCGGTGTTCGTCTTCACAAACTCCGATTTCACCGCAGAGGGCTTAAACCAAAGCCCGTTGGCAATGGTCAGGTTTATGTCGGGCGAGTCGGTGACAAGGCTGGCTTGTAGGGCGGCGTTGGAGGTGTTGATGTCCGATGCACTGGCTCCACCTAAACTGAGGGCTTTGTCCATTGCCGTTTTGGTGTCTCCCCCTGCGCCGTTAAATACGATTTGCAACGCAAGCGAGAGGCTGGTTGGCGATATAAAGACGTTTTTGGTTCTGTCCGACTTTTGGAGTTCTTGAAAGAGATTAAAGCCAAAGGCGGTATTTGCCGAGATGCTTTTGGTATCTACTGGGGTCTTTCTGTCTAGTGCGTCGGCAACGGCATGGGGGAGGTCTGCGCGAGTAGGTGCGTCGCTACCTCCTGATGAACAGGCTCCTGTTCCCATAAGAACCGCGCCCACGCCGAGCAAGGGAAGCAACGGCGATGTGGAAGTGTGTTTCCGAATCATACTGGAATCTCCTTTTGGGGAATGGTCGATGGGGGGTACCTCTCCTCTATTATGACGCATTAAGCGGTTAAAAAGTGACCCTTAATTCAGTATTTGGAACAGATTGCTATAGTCGTCTGTCCAGAGGCGTAGATTGGGCGCAACATGAATGGGCTTACCTACCTCCTTAAACAGTTTGTGCTGTAGAATGGTTTTGTCACTGGCGACCACTACCCAAGCCGTAGCCGACTGTAGCAACGCATCCCCTGGATTATCTGTAATTTCCAGTGCTTCTTTCCCTAACGCCTCTACGCCCCTCTGTACTACGGGGGCGAGGTTTAAGAAGCGGTTCGAGATGTGTACTACCAGCAAACCATCCGGTTTTAAGTGCCGAAAATAGAGCGCGAGAGCCTCTTTGGTCAGCAGGTGTACCGGTATCGCATCGCTAGAGAACGCATCGAGTAGCAGTGCATCGTACTGCTGAGGAGGCTCATACTCCATCGTAAGGCGGGCATCGCCCATTCTTATCTCCACTTTTGCCTTCGAGTCGTGAACGTAGGAGAACTCGGTGTTGGCGAGTATCGGAATCATGGGGTTTATGTCGTAGAAGTGGTATTCGTCGCCTTGCCGTCCGTAGGTTGCTAGTGTTCCCGTTCCCAGTCCAACCACTCCTACACGGTTAGTAGGGCGCATCTGGACATAGCGTAATGCCCTACCCGCGCCACTGGTATCGGCGTAGTAAGAGGCGTGGACGTTGCGCTTTTTGGCATCGAAGAACTGCTCTCCGTGTAGAATGGTTCCGTGTACCAGTTGTCTGCGCCGCATATCGCCATCGCTTGCGGGAGAGTCGCGTACTCGTAACACGCCGTAGAAGTTACGTACTACTTTGATGTTGGAGCGGTTGGTTTGAATCGCATCTGCTAAAAATGCCATCGCACCCACCACCACCACCCCACAGAGGATAACCCAAGAGGGTTCCAAATAGAACGGAACGGTAAGTTTTGTTTCCTCCTCGCGGTAGATGGTGAGGAGGGTGAGTACGGCGACTGCCACCAGTGCTAAGGGCAGTTCGTAGTAGTTATTAAAGAGCAGGGGGGCAACTATTCCCACAAATAGCCCACCCAATGCGCCCCCTATAGAGGTCATTAGGTAGAAAGCGGTGAGATAGCGGGGATGGGGTTTGGTTCGTGCTAGTTCGCCATGACAAAACACACAACAGACAAACAGCCCTATACAGAAGACCGGTATCAGTATCTTGAGGTCGATGTTCTTGCCCACCATTAGTACCCCCAACGACATCATGGTAAGCAGTGCCATAGGGAACGGGGTAAACGCACTTCGCCACACCCACTCCCGCGACCCAAAGCAGATAATAAAACTGAGCAGGTAGAGGCTAAGGGGTATCACCCACAAGAACGGTATGGAGGCGACGTTTTGTGAGAGGTGGTTACTCACCGAAAGCAGGAGGGTAGAGCCGAGAGCAGATAGAAAAATCCAGTAGAGATAGTGTTTTCGTGTGGGGGCAGGAGGGACGTATTCCGGGTAGGCTTCCTCCTCCGATTCCGAATCAGGTTGAGGTGCGAGAGGGGCGGAGGAGAGGCTACGAACCTGCCACGCAATCGTACCACAACAGAGCGCGTAGAGAACATAGCCCGCCGACCAACTATAAGCCTGTACCTTTAACGACAGAGCGGGTTCGAGTAAGAAGGGGTAACTGAGTAGCCCTAGCATAGAGCCAAAGTTCGAGAGCGCGTAGAGGCGATAAGGGTACTCCGCCTCCTCTCCTAGTGCTGTTTTCTTTAGGGTGTACCACGCTTGGAGTAGGGAACTGGTGGTAGAGAGCAGGAGATAAGGGAGTCCTACCGTTAGCACCAGTACGAGCAGAATCCGCCCGATGGGTTCGTCTGTACCGCTAGGCTTGAGCATCTCTTTGGGGAGAATAGGAAGCGAAATCAGGCTTACGAGTAACAAAAGGATATGCAGGTGGGCTTGCGAGCGTGGCTTGAGGCGGCTTGTGAGTCCATGAGAGTAGAAGTACCCTAAGAGAAGCGTTACCTGAAAGAAGAGGAGGCACGTCGTCCAGACTCCTGCCGCCCCACCAAACCAAGGCAGTATCGCTTTGGCAATGAGGGGCTGTACCTGAAATAGTAGGAACGCGCTTAAAAAGATAGTTGCGGCAAGAAGAGGCAATGGGATTCCTTTTTGCTTTCAGAGGTAGAAAGCCTTTAGTAAGGAGTGCATTGGTCTTTCCCCTTGCGAAGGGGAAAGGTTGGAAAGGGGTGGGTTCCTGACTACAAGCACTCACTTTGAGTTAGGTTATTCTACCCGATTTGTACTCAAGTGAAAGGATACCCAACTTATCACAACGAAAGCAGGATTTTTGAGAACTCCTCTCGAAATAGTCCGCAAAATAAGCACCCGTTTTTAGGAGAGACCACCCGACGATGAGTAATGAGATAGCCGTCAACTGGCAACAAGACCGTGCCTTTGCCCCTAGTCCCGAATTCGTAGCGAATGCCAACGCAAACGATCCCGATATCTATACCCGCGCCAACGCCGACCCGCAAGCGTGGTGGGAGAGTTGGGCAGAACAACTCGACTGGATACAGAAGTGGGACACCGTTTTGGAGTGGAACGCCCCGCACTCGAAGTGGTTTGTGGGCGGAAAACTGAACGTGAGCGCGAACTGCGTAGACCGTCATGCACTAGGAGTCCGCAGAGACAAACGCGCCATTGTGTGGGAGGGAGAGCCGGGAGACCAACGTATCCTCACCTTTGGAGAACTGCACACCGAAGTACAGAAGTTTGCGAACGTGCTGAAAGGGCTTGGAGTAGAAAAAGGAGAGCGCGTCGTTCTCTATATGCCGATGATTCCCGAAGCCGCGATTGCCATGCTCGCCTGTACCCGCATTGGGGCGGTTCACTCGATTGTGTTTGGGGGGTTCTCGGCAGAGAGCCTGAAAGAGCGTACTAACGACTGCGGCGCAAAGGTGATTCTGACCGCAGACGGATACTGGCGGCGCGGGAACATTGTTCCTCTCAAAGCGACCACAGACGAAGCCGTTGAGGGTTGCCCCACAGTCGAAAAAGTGGTGGTGCTAAACCGTCTCGGCGACAAAATCAGTATCACTATGCAGGAGGGGCGCGACATCTGGTGGGGCGACCTCGTAGCACAAGCCTCGGCGGAGTGTACCCCCGAACCGATGGACTCGGAAGACCCCCTCTTTATTCTCTACACCTCTGGAAGTACGGGAAAGCCCAAAGGAATTCTGCACACCACCAGCGGATACCTTACGGGTACAATGGCGACCTCTAAACTGGTTTTTGACCTCCAAGAAGACGACCTCTACTGGTGTAGTGCCGATGTGGGCTGGGTGACGGGGCACTCGTATGTGGTGTACGGACCGCTTGCAAACGGCGCAACTATCTTCATGTACGAAGGTTCCCCCGACTGGGGAACAGAAGGCAAAGGCGGGGCGCGTGACCGCTTCTGGGAGATGATAGAGCGGCACAAAATCACGATTCTCTACACCGCGCCTACTCTTATTCGCGCCTGTATGAAATGGGGAGAAGAGCACCCCAATAGCCATGACCTTTCTAGTCTACGTCTACTCGGTTCGGTGGGAGAGCCTATCAACCCCGAAGCGTGGCTCTGGTATCACGAGAACATCGGAAAGGGGCGGTGTCCGATTGTAGACACATGGTGGCAGACCGAGACAGGCGCGATAATGATAACCCCGCTTCCCGGTATCGTCACCACAAAGCCCGGCTCCGCAACTCGCCCCTTCCCCGGTATTCAAGCCGACATTGTGGACGAAAAAGGCAACTCTCTACCAGATGGTCAGAAGGGGATTCTTGTTATTCGCCAGCCCTGGCCCTCTATGCTTCGCACTTTATGGGGCAACGACGAACGGTATCAGCAGGTCTACTGGAGTAAGTTTGAGGGTATCTATTTCCCCGGCGATGGGGCGGTACGGGATGCGGATGGCAACTTCTGGCTTCTGGGGCGCGTAGACGATATTATGTTGGTAGCGGGTCATAATATCAGCACCATGGAGATGGAGAGTACCCTTGTAGAGCATCCTGCGGTGGCAGAGGCGGCAGTTATCGGCAAGGCACACGATGTAAAAGGACAAGCCCCCGTTGCATTTGTTATTATACGCGAACATCTTGCTCCTGCTCCCGGAGACACCGCGGGGGCGCAAAAACTGCGCGACGAACTGAAAAAGTGGGTGGGCGAAAAACTAGGGGCTATCTGCCGCCCCGACGACGTTATCCTCTCGGCAGATTTGCCCAAAACACGTAGCGGCAAAATCATGCGCCGCCTACTGAGGGACGTGGCAGAGGGACGGGTACTCGGCGACACCACTACCCTCGCCGACCCCGTAGTGGTGGCAAGCCTAAAAGAGAAGTACTCCAGCGAAGAGAACTAAGTAGAAAATATATAACTGCTCTTTGTTTGCGTTAAGTCCCTCCCTCCTTTGTGATTCAAAGGAGGGAGGGACTTAATAGTGTCCGATGCAAAAATACCTCGACAAGAGTGCATTGACAGTTTTTTTTTTGTGTGTATACTATGATAGTGGTTTTGAGTTTCAACTCGTCTTATCCCAAGAAAATACGCAACGAGTATTTGATAGACCATTTTTTATGAGCAAAAGGGTGATGCTAAAATGTTTGGAACTATACTGGCTGTGCGACGAAAAATGTATATTGCAAAATGTAAAAAACGCGGACTTCAGATAGCTGATGATTCTGCTGTGAGAATTAAAGGCTTACCAGACTTTGGCTCAGAGCCATATTTGGTGAGTATTGCCTCAAGAGTTTATATTGCAGGGAACGTGTCATTTATAACTCACGATGGGGGTACTATACTCTTTCGGCACAAAGAAGGCTATAAAGATGTTGTCAAGTACGGACGAATAACTATTCACGAAAATGTACTTGTTGGCTATGGATCTATCATTCTTGCTGGTGTAACTATAGGAGAAAACTCGATTGTAGCGGCGGGTTCTGTCGTATCAAGTGATGTTCCACCAAACTCTATTGTGCGAGGAAATCCTGCTAAAGTAGTAGCGCGACTAGAAGACTACATGAAGTACTGTTTGGAAAATACACCCGAATATAATAGGGAAGACTATAAGACAAACAAGCGTGAGGTTCTTCTTAAAATCTATCCTTACCCTTGGTAATGAGTTTGTGATACATAGGTTTGTGTTCTGGTAGGAGAACTTTAAATGCGTTCGTCTGCGGTATATTTGATACGATTTGATGATATATGTCCTACAATGAATTGGTCAGTGTGGGAACAGATAGAGACCATTTTATTGGAAAATAGTATACGCCCTTTTATGGCTGTGGTACCTGATAACCAAGATAGCAAACTGAAGATTGAAAATGCGAATCCAGAGTTTTGGAATCGTGTACGTCAGTGGCAGAGTTGGTATTGGACAATCGGACTACATGGCTATCAGCATATCTACGAGACCAAATGTGCTGGCATATTGAACGTACCCCCTAAGAGCGAATTTGCTGGATTACCCTATGAGCAACAGAAGGAAAAACTGGTACAAGGAGTAAGAGTTTTTGATGCCCAAGGAGTTACTCCTGATGTGTGGATTGCTCCATCGCATACATTTGATAAGAACACTCTAAAAGGACTAAAGGAGGTTGATATTCATATCGTTAGTGATGGGTTTAGCATATGCCCTTATGTTTGTGACGAGAAGATGTTTTGGATTCCTCAACAAATGTGGAATGGTTTCTCTATGAGGCATTGGGGAGTGTGGACGGTATGTTATCATCATAATGATTGGACACAAAAGGATTTGCAGGTATTCAAGAACCAAATCCTACAGTTTAGAGATCACATTGTAGGAATAGAGCATATTGTGGCAAGGTACGAGAAACGTAAGCAAAGTATGGGAGACAGGGCATTTTCACACTTTGCGCTAATGCCGCAGAAATTGCGTAGCCTTAAACGCCAATTACGACGATAAAATTACAAGATAGGGCTGTATGTATTCTTTATCGTAAACGAAGTGAAGGATGGTTTAGATGACAAAAGCACAGTTTGTGAATATGGTTGCAGATATTCTTGATATGTCTGATGATACATTGAAAGGGAGCGAGGAGCTGTCCATGTTGGATGGCTGGGATTCGCTTGCCCGACTAAGTTTTATCGCAGCTGTCGATAAGCATCTCGGTACTGTAGTCTCGACCAGTGATATAAGTAGTTGTATTACAGTAGATGACTTGGCGGCTTTGGTACAGGATAGGCTGGGAAATAATGGATAGTTTTTCAACTGTTGTGTTATTTTAACTCAAGTTGCTAGTGGCAAATAG
>OMJJ01000189.1 GCA_900299305.1 bacterium
GGAGACACCAACCAGACCGCTTCGAGTGGAACCGGAACCCTGACATTAGCACAAGCCCCCACACAGGTAAGCGCGGTAGACATAGTGGGTAAGGCAGGGGGAACGGTGACACTGACGGCAAAGTTGGTTCGCACAACGGATAACGGGGTACTAGGTTCTCAGGTGCTGCACTTCCAGATAGACGGAGTGGAGGTGGGTACAGGTACGACGAACAGCACGGGTACTGCCGCTTACAAGTACCGCATACCGAGTACGATGAAGAAGGGTAAGCATCCCATTAAGGTCATCTTCAACGGAGATACCCTCTACCAAACCAGCAACGACGCGACCAAGAACCTCACCGTCAACTAGACGGCGAACTTCCAAAATGGGCAGGTATCGGGTACACTAGCGATACTAACCGACAAGGTATCTGAGAATGCTTGCCCAGTTTACAATAAAGAACTACCTCTCGTTTGGTGAGAAGGTGACCTTTAGCATGGTGAAATCCAAAAGTGCAAAAGGCTTGCCTTCTCACGTTTTCCCTGCTACCGAGAGTCTCTCTTTGCTACGCGGGGCGGCGTTCTATGGCGCGAATGCCTCTGGTAAATCCAACTTTGTAAAGGCGTTGGAGTTTGTAAAACAGAGGGTGGTGCAAGCGCAATCAACCCAAAGTACTTCCGATGTGCGCCCCTTCAAACTAGACAGAGTACTTCGCAATGCCCCCTCCGAGTTCGAGTTTATCGTTCTACTGGAAGGGGTATTTGTGACCTACGGGGTGGTACTAGATAGCCAGAGGGTTCATCGTGAATGGTGCTACCGCGATGCGAGTGGGCAGGACAGCCTTGTTTTCGAGCGGGTGACGAGTGAGGAAGGGGTTACGGAGATACGCTTTGGGGAGGCACTCTCTGCGGAGGTACAAAAACGGCAGGAGGTAGCCCAAGCGACCCACGAAAACCAGCTGTTTCTAAACGCCGCGCTAACTCACTCTCTACCCGAATTTTCTGCTCTGTATACATGGTTCCGAGATAGCCTAACCATAGTTACGCCGAATACCCCTTACGAACACAAAGAGGTACGCCCCTGCCAAGATGCCGACTACACCGCCCCCCTCTCCCTCTTCCTTGCACAGATGGGCTTGGGTATCCGCGATGCCGACAGTAAGCGCATCCCAATAGAGGAGGTCGATTTTGCCTCCCAAGAGACACTGAATCAACTACTGACCTCTGCCCCCGATACAGATGGGGACTATATCGCGTTGGTGAACGGGTCGGCGGTGGTAGTGGAGGTACAACAGGGTAGGAAAGAGGCTTATGGCTTACTTTTGCGCGTTTACCACGAGACCTTTGACGGTAAGCCCATCGCGTTTCATTTTGAAGAGGTATCGGAGGGAACTCAGAGACTGATTCAGTTACACCCTCTCGTATCGCTTCTACACGCCCCTGAGTCCTGTTCGGTGGTCGTTATCGACGGATTGGATTCGTTGTTACACCCGCACCTAGCGCGTCACTTCGTACAAATCGCGCTAGGGGTTTCCGATACACCGCCCTCTACACAACTCCTCTTTACTGCTCACGAGACCCAACTACTCGCAACCGACACCCTACGCACCGACGAAATCTGGTTTGTAGAGAAAGACAGTGTGGGGGCGAGCCATCTATCCTCCCTAGTGGAGTTTAAGTACCCTACCGGCTTGGACAGAGTAAAGGGATACCTTGCAGGACGATTCGGGGCGATACCCCTACTGACAGAGGCACAAACCCTACAAGATAATCTCCTACGTTAGCGGAGTGTCTTACCCATTTTTAGAAAAGAGGAAACACAATGAGTTTTGGAAGAATGGTACTAGCCGCTTATGCGGTGCTAATGGCGATTGGGGGAGTTTGGGGGTACGCGGGGAAGCATAGTAAAGTCTCGCTTTTTGCGGGTATCGGTAGCGCGATTGTACTAGCCGGTATCTACAAAATGGCGGAGAGTAACCCCAAAAACGGGCTTATGCTAGGTGCATTTGTTACGCTTTTGCTTACAGGGAACTTTGTTTCGACCTATATGCGGAAACACAACTTTATTCCGAGTGGACTATTTGGGATTATTAGCGTGATTGCCCTCGTGTGCCTTACCATATCCGTAATACAGACCAAAAACTAGGAAGCAGATACGAACCCCATGAAAGGGCTACTCATTCTCCTCAGTCTCTACTGCCTTGTGCTTACGCTCTACAACTTCTATATGCGCCGCCGCCTCGATACGGCACAGCGCATTGTAGAGGCAGAGCGTAGGCGGCGCAGTGCCTCCGAAAACACATCGGGTAGGCGAAAGCGTTAGGCTTATGCTTCTCATTGGGCTGATGTCGGGAACCTCAGTAGATGGGATTGATGCCACTCTGGTGGAGATAACTGGAACGCCAGAGGCACTCCATTGGCAAGTGCTTGCGTTTCTGTGTTATCCTTGGGATCCTGCTCTCCGCACCGAAATCCTCTCTGTTTGCCGCCCCGATGCCCCGCTTCAAAAGGTGGTCGCGCTCCATTCCCGTACCGCAGAGGTGTTTGCAGAGGCGGCTATCGCCCTTTGTGAACGGGCGGGAATTCCCCTCACCCAAATAGACGCTATCGCTTCGGATGGTCAGACGATATGGCATCAGCCGCTACCGTACTCGGTGGCGGGAGTCTCTGTTACGGGAACGTTACAAATCGGGGAACCTGCCGTCATTGCCGCCCGAACGGGTTGCCTTGTAGTCGCCGATTTTCGCCCCGCAGACATGGCGGTAGGGGGGCAGGGCGCGCCTCTCGTGCCGTTTGTAGACTATCTTCTGTTTCACTCTAGCACCGAGGGACGCGCTATACAGAACATCGGGGGGATTGCAAACGTCACCTACCTGCCAAAATCAGGAGAGAGTGGCACGGTGTTCGCTTTCGATACCGGACCCGGAAACATGGTACTAGACGCGCTTACACAGAGAGTTAGTAAAGGAAAAGAGCGTTACGATAGGGGAGGGCAGTTGGCAATGCAGGGGCGCGTCTGTATAGAACTTCTTAACGACTGCCTACAGCACCCATTTTTCCACCTACCTCCCCCCAAGTCTACAGGGCGTGAGGAGTTTGGAGAGGCGTTTACACAGAAGTTTTACGAAAAAGCCCTTGCGTTGCGGCTCTCTCCCCAAGACACACTCGCTACTGCTACCCAACTTACCGTCGAGAGTGTTGCGTGTGCCTATGAGGCTTGGATACTGCCCAAAGGAGACCTGAAACGGGTGATTTTGGGGGGCGGAGGGGTGCATAATATGGCTCTTCGCACAGGGTTGGCGCAGAGGCTACCTCAGATTGCGTTTCAAACGCACGCCGATTTTGGGCTACAAGATGATGCAAAAGAGGCGGTTGCATTCGCGGTTCTGGGGTACGAAACGCTACACCAACGCGCATCCAATCTTCCCTCCGCAACCGGTGCAGAGGGAGGTGCGATTTTGGGGAAAATCTGTTATCCGCCGCCGCGTAGTTAAGTTGTGCTACTCTTCCATCAGTCGGCGTAACCGCTGATAGGAGAGATAACTTACTGCCGCGATGATATAGAGTACAATGGGGAATATCAGACGTACTTGAGGCGAAATAGCAGGGCGTGCAATAGGAGCCGCATCCGGGTCTTGTACCAGTGCGTGCCCCGCCGCCTGATACATTTCGCGGAGAGTGGGTATCGCGAACGCTGTTGCAACTACCACGCACGTCACTGCAATGGTTAGCCAACCCCATGGGGCTACCGGGTTTATCTCACCTACCTCTTGTATCTCGCGAGTCTGCATATTGAACTGCTTGAACTCGTCGTTGTCCATGCGGTCACGCAGAGCACTCGCTTGCAGGTGGTTGGGTGTCTTTTGTAAAATCTCGTTGACGATCTTCCGTGCCTGCTCCAAATCTCCTTGCCGATACAGTTCATACGCGGTATCGACGTTTGCAGACGGTGTACCTTTACCAACTCTCATTGTGGTTAGACCTCCTCTATTACCCTTATGCTCCTTACCGGTTACCAAGAGCAGAGAACTCTTAGTTGATATTATACTTGAATGTTCGCTCGTTTTGAAACTCTCATTGTTGCTATCTTGTTTTGGTTCTTTTTTAATAAGGATTTTTGGGTTTGGGTGTAGAATCTGCTCCTACTGGGAACCAACTCTCGCTAGTAGACGCATTATAGGAGAGAGTGGTTTCTCTATCTTATTTCTACACACGGAGATTTTTACATGGCGGAGATTGATTTTCGTAGCACCCTCGCGGGTTGGGTACGCAGTTCGGGCGAAAGCCTTTACAAAGCAAGCCAGAAAGTGCCAGCAGAGCGGCTAAAATGGCACCCCAAAGCGGAAGAGACCGAGGGGCGCGATGTGGAAGACCAAGCGGCAGAGTGCGCCGTTATCAATACGTGGGGCGCAAAGGCGTTTCGAGCGGGAAGCCTACCAGAGATAGACTGGAGCGGGTATCCTGCGGCAGTAGCACAAATCAAAGAAGGCGATGTACTAGAAGCACTGAAGAGTGCCACCAACGAACTTGCGGATGCCATTGCCGAATTTCCCGCCGAAAAACTGGGCGACAAGGTGAAACATCCCTTCTATGAGGGCGAAATTACATGGGCAGACCTTGCCATGATTTTCTACTGGAACGATATTTACCACACGGGTCAGGTAAACTATATTCAGGTACTGTACGGCGATAAGAGCTAGTACCTGACTTCTTAGCAAAAATTATGAACAGACGACGCAGAAAACTATAACTCTGCGCGTCTGTTCACGTCTTACTAACGTAACTACTCGGTGAAGAAGGGAGAGAGAGCGTGGCACTTTTGGAGACCCCATTGGGCGCAGTCGAACAAGAGGAGATAGCCCAATACCAAGCGGCGTTTCAGGCAGATACGCGTAACCGTGTCGCACTTAATGCCGTTACAAAAACAACAGTTAATAACGTAGCAATGAACCGCGCAACGGTGGTTCGCAATAATCATACCTATTCGCATACCGTACAGGCAGGAGCATCGACCAGCCAGAACTCCAGTGGACGCTGTTGGATGTTTGCGGGGCTAAACCTGTTTCGTATGACCGCCGCGAAAGAGATGAACCTAGAAGACTTTGAACTCTCGCAAAACTATCTGATGTTTTGGGATAAATTTGAGAAAGCCAACTATTTCCTAGAGAATATCCTTCAAACCCTAAATGAGCCTACAGAGGGTCGCCTTATATCATGGCTCCGCCAAGACCCTCTCCAAGACGGCGGTCAATGGGATATGTTTGTCAACCTTATTAAAAAGTACGGTGTTGTTCCCAAAACGGTTATGCCAGAGACCGAGAGCAGTAGCTCCTCGCGTTGGATGAATGACCGCATTACCTATAAATTGAGGGAGTACGCCGCCCGGCTTCGCCGTGACTACGAGCAAGGTGCATCGCTCTCCACGCTTCGCGCCCAAAAGCCCGAAATCCTAAAGACTATCTACCGTATGCTTGCCATTCATCTGGGAGAACCCCCTACCGAGTTTATGTGGCAGTGGCGCGATAAAGACAAAGAGTTCCACCGCGACGGCGTAATAACCCCACAAGCCTTCCGTGAAAAGTATGTTCCCCAAGACCTTGATGGCATGGCGTGTCTTATCCACTGTCCCCAAGCCTCCAAAGAGTACAACACCCTCTATACCATTGAGTATCTTGGTAACGTCGTGGGCGGGCAGATTGTCCGCTACCTAAACGTAGAGATAGAGGTGCTGAAACAGGCGGCTATTGGGATGATTAAGGACGGGAAGCCGGTATGGTTCGGCTGTGATGTGGGTAAAACCTTTGACCGTGACCTCGGTATTATGGACTTGGAACTGTACGGCTACGAGGGTATCTATAGCACGGGCTTTGGCATGACCAAAGCGGAGGAACTGGACTATGGCAGTAGCCTAATGACGCACGCGATGGTGCTTACAGGGGTCGATTTGGACGAAAATGGGAAACCCCTCAAGTGGCGCGTAGAGAACAGCTGGGGCGAAAAAGGCGGCGAAAAGGGCTTTATGGCGATGTCGGATGCGTGGTTCGATGCCTACCTGTACGAAGTCGTGGTAGAGAAATCCTATCTCGCCGAATCGCTTTTGAACCTACTGGGCGGTGAGCCTGTTGGGTTGCCCCCCTGGGATCCTATGGGGTCGTTGGCGATTGCGGAGTAAGACAAAACTCCCCTCGAGAATACACCTTACGCAAACGCAGGACGAAACTCCTGACTACTGCGTGAGGTGTTTTGTTATATGTGGTAAGCACGTTTGGGTTGAGGGGTTTCTGGGGGAAGGGGAGCCTCTTTGGGAAGCGAGGTATCTATGCCAATATCGAGCACCGAAAAACTCTCCGAAAGGTCGGCGAGTTCTGAGTTGGGTTGTGGTTGTACCATTACGGTATGAATCTTCACGCGCTCTTTGCGTACACTGAGTTCGGTACTCTCTAAAATGTGCGCGATACCATCTGTTACGAGCAAAATGCTTGCTTCGAGGTTCTCGTGTTGGCGTAGGTGTTCAATATCCTGTACCGCGACTTTGATTGCGTCGTTGATTCCGGTAGCAGTTCCATTAAAGTTTGTGGCTAGAATTGTGTCTAAAAGTGTGTCTTTTTCGGCAAGGCTACTTGCCTGTAAAGGGGGTTTTACGATTGCAGGAACCATCTCTTCTGCAAATCTCCGAAACAGGTAGCGTGTCTCCCTCTGCCCCATGTTCGCTCTCAGTGTTGCCATAATTACTGCCAATGCGAGAACCGCGCTCTTCCCCTGCATTGAAGCACTATAGTCCAGTAAGATATAGAGCAGTTGACCGCCTTTACCATCGCTTCCTTCCATGTCTATAGGGATGGCGACGGGCTTTCTTACCTCTAAAGTCATGGGGCGTTCGATACGCTCGAAGTCGAGCCTCTGCTTTACATTGTGGCGAATAGGAATCAGGATTTCTCCCTTAGAACATCTATCGACGAGCACCTCCGGAGGCAGAACTTGGTCGAGCATTCTCCCTTGCCAAACCTCATAAATGCCCTTTGCGGGGCGCATGGTAAGCGAAGAGAGGGGCAAATCGCGCCATGTCTCTCCCGGAACAAAGAGCGTGACCTGTTGTACTTCGCGCATGGTCTGCTCTCGCATAAGTACCTCTTGCCCTTGTGAGGTGTTGCCTTGCTCTCCTCCCGCGAGTACCTTCGAGATGTGTAGCCAAGGGGGATTCTGCTCCAAAAGATAGCGCATAAGGCGTTCGGCTTGGTTCTTGTTGGTAAAAAAATCGCTCTCTGGCAGGCGGAAGTTGGCAGCTACCGTCGCCAGTTTGCCCACGTCCTGCAAATCACGGTGACGCTGGAGGAGTTTGTCTATATCGGAGGGGGAGAGTTTGGCGGGTTGGCTCTGCTTGCCGATACGGATGTGCCAAGGTCGCAACTGTCTGCGCTTTTGTTTTGCCGAAAACATCTCGCTAAGGAGGATAAGCCACGCCTTGAGTACCTCCCAGTAGGGCTTGAGGCGGTCTCGAAGGCTTAACGGTTGAAAAGAGGTTGGAGTTCGATTCTTACTCATATATCCCCCTTTGAAATGAGACAGAACGCAATTCCAGCAATGTAGCGAGAGGATTATACATAAGCGCAAAATATACCTCCTTTGCCTAAAAAATAGGTTGAATAGAGGATAGAATGGGAAACAAGGAGAGGAATTTACCCTTCGATGGCGAAGAAGTAGATGCTGTAGAAAAACCTATCTGCGGCATTGTAGGCGCTAGGCTCTCCTAAGCCTAACCTAAGAGGAGATTTAAGTATGTTTCGATTGAAAGAAACACCGATTTCTACGCTAGGAATGGTTGCGTTCGCGCTCTCTATTGGGTTTCTTACCGTTGCCGCAGTGGGTTGCGGTACTTCGTCGGGCGAAATAGACACCTCAACGCCCACAACAAAAGTGACAATGGCACAAGTGCAACAAGGGCGTGCGCTTGTGGTGGGTATGGGGTGTGCGGACTGTCATAATGGGGGCAAAACTGACCCCTCCGACCCGAACTGGCTCTCTGGATACCATGCAGGTACTCCCGGACAGCCCTTCCAAATCGGACCCTTTCAAACCTACCCTGCCAACCTTACACCGGATATGACAGGGCTTGGAATGCACACCGACTTGCAGGTTTTCAATGCGCTACGCTATGGGCTAGACCCCGAAACCACCCCTAGTGTAACCATTACTTCCACAACCCCCGGCACTGGGAACTTCCCTGCCAATCCTCACTACCTTGCACCTCCCATGCCTTGGACGGCTTACCGCCATCTTACGGATGACCAGATACGGGCGATTGTTGCCTACCTGAAACATGGTATTAAGAGCGTGAACAATGCGGTTCCTGCCAGTACAGGTCCTCCCGACTTTTGGGCTGGGAACTACGTAGATGCGAATGTAGGACCGGCAAACACACCGAACTACCCCGCCTCGAATGAAGAGTTCAAGCCTTAACGGCAAAACCGTTTGTGAATGGGGGCGGCATGACAACGATGTCTGCCCCCTATCCACCTCTCCTCGCCTTGTTCCCCTGTTACGAAACCTCCGTTTGAGTGTATACTACAGTATTGGATTTTAAGCAAAGGTGCAATCTCTATGTACTCTATTAACTACCGCATCAATAGCCACGATAACCCCCTGCCAGACCGCCCTGTAGAGGTGACTGCCTCTCAAGAGGAGATAGAGCATCTGGTGCAAGAGGGGTATCTGGTACGGGAACGGCTGTTTCAGGGAGAGTTGCTGGAGGAGTTGCGCTCTGCGGTAGATACACTGATTGAGGAACATGGCGGAGAGAAGGGGGCAGAGGCAAACACCTCCAAACAGTTCGGGGGACTGTTTATTCGTAACCTACCCGACAAGCACCCCTTCTTTCATAAGTTGATTCACTATGCCCCTTTTGTTTCGGTAGCAAGGGCGGTACTAGGTCCTCAAATTCAGATACACGGCACGGTAATTCGGGTTACTTATCCCGGTCAGGCACATCAGGAGACGCATTGGCACTGGCATCAGCGCAATATGCCGTACCCGGTTCCTCCCTTCTTTGCGCGTCCCCGTGTACTAGATAACCTTGTCTATCTGGACGATTTAGACGAAGATACCGGTGGGCTGTGCGTTGTACCCAAGTCGCACCTGTTACCCCATGAAGAACTGCCTGCCAACGATTTCTCGGATAAACCCGGACAGGTGACTCTCCACGTCCCGGCAGGAACCTGTATCACCTCCGAGGCGACCCTGTGGCACAGAGGTCTGCCCACGCTACCCACCGGAAGGGTACGCCGCCTCTTGATTTGGGGCTATAGCCCTACATGGATGAAGCAGGTAGACAGACCCGGCGGTGGGTTGGCAGAGCCCCTTATTCGAGAGGGAGATATGCTTACCCGCGAACTACTCGGCTATTCGGGGTGGTACTAACTTTTTACTATTGTGAACCCAACTATGACAACGTTCTCTACCAATAATCTGCGGCGGGGTATGGACATTCCTCTCCTCGTCATCACATACTCAACCACGCTATTCGGGATTCTCATGCTCTATAGCGCGACGCTTGGCGACAAGACGAACTACGCTCGAAGCCAAGCGGTTTGGCTGGTGGTGGCTACTTTGGCACTGGTTGCGGGTTCACAAATCGACTATAACCGTTACGGGCGTTGGACACAGCATCTCTACTGGCTGAACATGGTGCTACTGGTCTTTGTAAAACTCAAAGGACACGGCGCAAAGGGGGCGGTTCGCTGGATAAAATTCGGTGCGTTTCAGTTCCAACCCTCCGAGTTCGCAAAGGTGAGCCTTATCATCTGTTTTGCCTACTATCTTATCCAAAAACGAGACGAGATTAAAGAGTTTGGGGGGCTGGTGAAATCCTTCTTCTATATCGCTATCCCTACCGCTATTATCATCGAACAGCCCGACTTGGGCACGGGGCTAGTAGTGTTGGTGGTCTGGTTGGGAATGGTGTTTATGGCGGGTGCAAAGGGAAAACACTTGGGTATCCTCTTTTTAAGCGCGACCCTGCTCTTTACGGCGGCGTGGAAACTCAACGTGATACACGACTACCAGAAGAAGCGAGTACAGGTGCTTTTTGACCCGGAGGCGGACAAGGATGGGGCGGGGTATCACGTCGCTCAAGCCCGTATCGCGATTGGTTCGGGGGGGGCGTGGGGTAGAGGCTACCTCAAGAGTCAGTCCGTGCGCGGAGGCTTTATTCCTGAAAAGCAGACCGACTTTATCTATACAACGATAGGGGAGGAGTTGGGCTTTTTCGGGGGGCTGTTCGTTCTATTTCTCTACTTTGTTCTATTGATGCGCGGTAGAGCCGTGATTATCGCCGCCTACGAAGACCCTTTAGGTAGGTTTATGGCGACGGGAATTGTTACTATGCTCGCCTTTCATATTGTGGTGAATGTGGGAATGAATATCGGTATTATGCCGGTTACGGGGGTTCCTTTGCCACTTATATCGGCGGGGGGCAGTAATCTTATCCTCATTTTCTTTGCGATCGGGATACTGCAAAGCATTATGAAGAACCGTCACGATCTCATTTTTGGGTAATACTAGCGCAATGTATACGCTTTCATGCGGTGGTTTTTAGGAAAGCAATCCACTTGAGTACATCTGCTTGGGTACGGTAGCGAAACCATATATCGCTTTGTGGGGTGTACTCCGCCTCTATGGGCTGAAACTGCTGTTGTAAAAAATCCAGTACCGAAGCGTGGGTGTTGGGTTGCCCAAAATCGGGAGGGGGCGTAGGTAGTCGTGAGAGTACCTCGTTTTGTAGGGCGCGTACCTCTGCTAATGTCTCTGTGGATAGCGAATCGGTGAGGCGGTAACGTGTGCCGTCGGTGAGTTGGCTGGTGGTTTGGGGGGTGGAAGAGCGTTGTAGCATCACCTGAAACGAGGAGCCAGCAAACAGGTTGGTTCCTAATGGGCTGGTACGCACCCAAAACTGAAGATACACCTCTTCGTCTTGCCGTATCCATGCCAAAGTTCCCACCGACTTCTTCTGAAAGCCTTGTGCCTCCAACCAATCTCCTAACTCCTTCTGCATAAGGGCAGAGAACTCGGAGGGGGTGAGAGGCGCGTCCCTGTTTTCGGGGACGGAGGGGGCTTGAGCGGGGCGCGGCTGGTAGCGGGGGGTTATCTCCTCTAGAGTTTCTTCTTGCAGAGTCTCCTCTACTTGTTCGGGGCGTATCTCCTTACCAACGCTCTGTAGAAACGCCGTTACCTGTGCCTGTGTTACTCCTACCGAGAGCGCGTACCGTGCTGTCTCTTTTCCCAAATCGTTGTAGAGTACCAGAACGGGGTAGGCAATTCCGTTTACTTTTTCGCTGGTAAAGCGGCAAAACAGAACCTCGTGCCACTTTCGCAACTGCCCCCCGCCTAGCCCCTGCTTACAGAGAATGCCCTCCGTAC
>OMJJ01000190.1 GCA_900299305.1 bacterium
AACTATCGTCCGGCAAGCACTCTAGGCGCAGAGCGGTTATCGTCTGTCCTTTGGTGGGATAGGTGAGCGTGTAGGTATCATTTTTGGTGATGTCGCCAGAAGAGAGGACGGAGTTATCGGGTTGCACCGTAAGCAGAGGAGAGTTACTGGTGGCTTTGGCGGGCTTGAGTACCGTCCAGTGGTTCGCTTTCGGCTCGGATTTCTGTAGCCACTCGGTCAGTTTGAGATAGAGGTTATCGTTTGCGTTTAGCGAACCCTTTGCAGGAAAGTTCTCTTTCAGGCTTGCGAGTCGGGTATCTATCTGGTTCTGAATCTCTTGGCGTTTTGCGGTAATGTCGGGTTTGGGAACCTCCATCTCCGGCTCGTCGGCGTTATTCAAAAACGCCATCATCTGATAGTACTCTTTTTGAGTAATCGGGTCGAACTTATGCGAGTGGCACTGCCCACACCCAATAGTCAGCCCTAGCCAAGTGGTTCCCGTGGTGGCTACTCTATCCGTCATGGCGTAGAAACGGAACTCTAGGGGGTCGATACCGCCCTCTTCGTTCAGCATGGTGTTTCGGTGTAGCCCCGTCGCGATTCTCTGGTCTAGGGTTGCGTTGGGAAGCATATCTCCTGCCAGTTGCTCTATCGTAAACTGATTAAAGGGCATATCCTTGTTTAGCGCGTTGATAACCCAGTCGCGGTAGAGCCATATCGGGCGTTGGCGGTCTTTTTCGTAGCCGTTGGTATCGGCATAGCGCACCAAATCCAGCCACCGCCGCGCCCACCGTTCGCCGTAGTGCGGAGAGGCTAGTAGCCGATTGACCACCTGCTCATAGGCGTTGGGACGTTTGTCTTTTAGGAAAGCGTCGATTTCTGCGGGGGTAGGCGGCAACCCGATGAGGTCGAGTGAAACACGGCGGAGAAGCGTTGTTTTGTCGGCGGAGGGAGAGGGGGACAGCCTATTTTTTTCGAGGTTCGCAAGAATAAAGTTATCTATGGGATTACGAACCCACTGCGTCTTCTGCACTTTGGGAAGGGGAGCCTGTTTGGGCGCGACAAAAGCCCAGTGGGGCTTGTACTCTGCGCCTTTGGCTATCCAGCGTTTGAGTATCTGCTTTTGGGTATCGGAGAGGGGCTTGTTTGCGGTAAGCGGCGGCATGATACCCGCGCCGCTTGTAAAGATACGCTTTACCAGTTCGCTCTGTTCGGGCTTTTTGGCAACGATAGCCCGGTTCCCCGTAGCGAGAGGGGTAGAGGCGTTTTTATAGATGTCGAGGCGTAGCCCCCCCTGCCTCTGCTTTTCGTCCGGTCCATGACACTTAAAGCAGTGCTGAGAGAGAATCGGGCGCACCTCTTTGTTGAAGTCTAACTCCTGTGCGCTCGCCGCTCTTCCCAAACACAAAACAGACGCTACTAGCCCCCAAAGTAAGACGCGCATGACCAAAACTCTCCTCTAAAAGCAGTTCGATGTAAAGCCTGTTACGCAGGTAGTTAAAGGTATCCGAAACTGATAAGGGGGTTAGCACCCACCCCACCCTAGCCCTACCCCTTTACAAGGGGAGGGAATCTCGCCTCTCAAAAGTGATACGAGAGACAACTACTTTTGAGAGGTAGAACACCTTTTGTCAGCAGTGCATTCGCCTTTCCCCTTGCGAAGGGGAAAGGTTGGAAAGGGGTGGGTTAAAGCCTGACAATGAAGCGACTACCTAACTATATAGTGCAGTACTAATCTACTCAGCATCCCCCCTACAAACTCGAAAGTACCTTGCGGAGTGCGTTCAGGAACTTGGTGTTCTCGGCTTGGGTTCCAACGGTTACGCGCAGGTAGGTGGGCGCACCGAACACATCCCCCGTTCGCACGATAACCCCTTCACGAAGCAGTGCCTGAAAAACCGCTGGGCTCTCTTTGCCAGTATCGAACCAGATAAAGTTACCGTAGGTAGGCACATACTCCAGCCCCAACTCCTCCAAAACGCGGTAGAACTCCGTTTTCCCCGCCTCATTCATCTCTACGGTTTTGCTAAGGTGTTCGGTATCCGCAAGCGCGGCAACCGCAGAGACCTGCGCCATAAGGTTCAGGTTGAAGGGTTCGCGGGTCTGGTGGAGCCAGTTCGCGATGTCGGGGCGCATCACCCCATACCCTACCCGCAACCCCGCCAAGCCGTATATCTTTGAGAAGGTACGAAGCACCACCACATTCTCCCCTGCGCGTACATAGTCGAGGGTATCGGCATACTCTGGGGCAGGAGCCGCGTACTCGTAGTAAGCCTCATCTATCACCACAAGCACCCGTTCAGGAACTTTTGCTATAAACCTCTTGAGTGCTTCCGCAGAGACGATAGTGCCGGTAGGGTTGTTGGGGTTGGTAATAAAGATGAGGCGCGTGTTCTTGTTGATACGCTCTGCCATTGCATCGAGGTCGTGTACCCAATCGGAGGTAAGAGGCACTAGATGGCAGGGCGCGTTGTTCAAAATCGCCGCCGCTTCGTAGCGAACAAAGGAGGGGTACGCCTGTATCACCTCGTCGCCCTCTTCCAAAAAAGTGACCCCTAGCAGGTGAATAATATCGTCGGAGCCATTGCCGAGTACAAGGGTGTCGGGAGAGACGTTGAGGTGTGCCGAGAGAGCGTTACGCAGTTCAAAGGAGCTTGCATCCGGGTAGACGTGCATTTTGGAGGCGTAGTCATGGATAGCAGTGAGGGCTTTGGGGGAGGGACCCAGCGAGTTCTCGTTACTCGCGAGTTTGATAATGCCCGTGATACCGAGTTCGCGCTCTACCTCCGCTACCGGCTTACCGGGGCGATAGGGTATTAGGCGCGTGATGTTATCGGCGACTTTGGTTGCCTCTTTCAATGCTTCAAGGCGCGTAGGGGTCTCTGTCTGAGCCAATGCGTTTCTCCTTACGGTGCTTCTCTAGTAGGTGGCAGTGCCATCTACTTTCTTGGGGTCTTCTTTGGGCTTGTCTCCATCGGTTTTAGGAGGCTCTTTACCGCCATCTTTAGCGGGTTCTTCCGTCTTTTTGTCTGTGGAGTTGTCTGTTGGGCGTGTGGGTTCGTCCATGCGCGGGTCTTGGGTGTCATCTAGCAGAGGCTCGTTGTCAGCCGGCTTTTTCTCTTTCACTGCGGCTTTATCGTCCGCCTCTTTCTCCTCTTTCGGAGTTTTCGGCATACGTGCTAGTTCGCGTTTGCTAGGTGCTTCGATAGAGACCAGTGTGCCGGGGAAGAGGGCGCGAATCATCTTCTCGCTCTCGTTCACCTTAATATAGACATAACTCGGTCCCTCGTCGCAGGGCAGGGTTTCGAGGTGTATCTGCTCGTGAGGAAGGCTACGCGCAAAGTTGGCAAGCGTTATCATCTGCTCATCTGTCATATTCGACTTAATGCTGTCGGTAAGTGCTTTTAGTGCGTCGAGGGTTTTGAGAATGTTCTTAGGGTCTTGTATCCGCCCACGCAGTGCTTCCAAAAACTCGTGTTGACGTTTGGCACGCTCGAAGTCGCTATCGCTATGGCGCATTCTTACATAGCCCATTGCCTTATAGCCGTCCAGATGTTGAAGCCCCGGTTGCAGGTCGATAAATAGCCCACCCCACTTATCGGTGTACTTCAGGCGTTTATGGACATCTACATCCACACCACCCACCGCGTCCACCATCTTCTGAAATCCCTCAAAGTCGATAGTCGCGTAGTAGTCAACATCGATACCGAACACGTTCTTGACGGTGGAGATAAGGAGTTCGGGACCTCCGTACTGGTGCGCCGCATTGATTTTGCGAACCCCATGCTTCTCTATACGGACGGCGGTGTCGCGAGGGATACTGAGGATGTTGATGGTTTTCGCGTCGAAATCTAGCCGCGCAATCATAATTGCGTCGCTACGCCCCCGTGAGTTCTTTAGGGGATGGTTCATCAACACTTCGCTATAGTCGTGGTCGCACCCCAACAGCATAACGGTAAGGGTATGCTTCTCTGTAAACTGAACGTCAGGCTTAAAACTTCCGAGTGGGTCTGTGTGTAAGGGGTTTCCCACCCATTCTCCTACTATCTTCCGAAAGAACTTATTGCCCCAGTAGAGTTTCCCGAAAATCGTACCACCGAAGAGTGCCAATACCATTGTGCCTACAAGAAACGTCCATTTGGTAGCATGGCGTATCTTTTTGGCGCGTAGGCTCTGCTGCCTGAGTGGTGTATTTAATGCGCGAGAGCTATCTTCGCCCAATCCTATATGTGAAGGGGTGTTATCCTGTATATCCATCGGAACCGTTTCTCCTTATACTGCCTCACCCTTAATCAAACCTTATTACCTAACAATATAGCACACCCTGCCAACTCCGTCAAGAATGAGAGCGGGTTTGGGGGAACAAAGGAAAACAAAGAGAAGCCAGAGAGATTGGCTCCTCTTTGTTTTGTTAGAGAGAAAAAAAACTGCTATGTTTCCCTAATTATAGGTTGTGTAGCGCACACCCCCACCACCCCCGCCTCTGAACAGGCGAATAATTATCGCCATAAAGACAAAGAAGAGGAAGATGCTTAGTAGGAAGTGGAACAGATGGAACCCGCCCGGCTCGTAGTACCCTCCAGAGTACACAGGGGGATAGTAGTACCATGCGGGATGGAAGGGTGTCCAGTAGTACCAGCGAGGCGCGCCCCAGTAGTAGCTACTGTGGAAACCACTGTAGCCGCGTATCGGAGCAGAGACCCCGCCATAAGAGTAGATGTTGGAAGAGCGGGTATAGCCCGGAGAAATTCCACCGCGAGAACTATTGAACGACCCGCTACGGCTAAAAGAGCCGCTACTGGTTCCGCCAAAGGTACTTCGAGTACCGCCAAAACTCCCGCTACCAGAGCGATTCATGGAACTGCCATTGCCAAAGGTTCTGGTGCTGTTGCGGCTTCCTCCAAACGAGCCACCAGTGCCGCCGCCTCCAAAAGTGCGGCTACTGCCTCCACCACTACCAAAAGAGCGGAACGAACCGCC
>OMJJ01000191.1 GCA_900299305.1 bacterium
AGGCACTCACCCCCTCTAAATCTCCCCCTTCACAAGGTGGAGACTTGCAATACACCCATTCCTGTTACGTTTTGAGAGGTAGCAAGCCTTTTGTCAGATGCGATATTCCTTCCCCTTGTTAAGGGGAAGGCTGGGATGGGGTGAGTTTCAACCGGACTACAAGCAACCACTTTCCGTTATATCACAATTAGCAAACGGAACAAGTATAGAGCACAGAAACCTCTCTAGTACCTCAATCTCTGATTTTTGTCACAAAATATAAATAAAATGACAAAAACAGTTGACAAATTGACAAAAATACCTTATACTATCCTTAACACCTTCGCAGATGAGGAAGATAGATGGCTGAATTTGCCGATGCCCGCAGAATGCAACTCCTAGAAGCACTCTACCAGCAGTCCGACCCCAAAGATTTAGAAGACCTCGCAAAATCGTTAAAGTGCGATATGAGAACCATTCGCCGCGATATAGAGGCTCTGCAAGAGATACTCAGCCACGTACAAGGAATAGAGTTGCGGCGCGGAAAGGTCAGTGCAAACCGCTCTGGGTTCAGCATCGGCTACTTTACCGCCCAACTCGACCAGAGTACCGCCGCAAAAGAGGCAATCGCCAAAACCGTCGTCTCGCTACTCCCCGAAAACTCTGCAATCGCGCTCACCGCAGGAAGCACCACCTACACCATCGCCCAGCACATTCGCCGCCGTGCTATTGCCGACGAAGCCCCCCGTAACCTAATAGTCTTTACGAATAGCCTTCCTGCCCTGCACGAACTCATCTCCGGCGACATCTCTACTGGGATACTCGGCGAAATCTACGCCCCCGATGACTGCGCTTTTCATAGCCCCGAATTTCGGAGTGCTTTCCAACCCAGCATCGCCGTTTTGGGGGCAAGCGGAGTTCTCCTCTCAAACGGTAACTCCACTACCCCACTCGACCTCTTCAGCCACCGCGCCGAAGAAGCCGCCTTCCTAAAACAACTCCTCAAAGGCATACCAGAGGTGATAGTTGCGGTAGACAACCGCAAACTCGGCAAACGCCACCCCTGGAGTTTTGGGGGAAGCACCCTTACAGGGAAATCGGTAACACTCGTCACCGACACACTCACACCACAACAGACAGAGCTACTAGAGCAGACCGCTCAACAACTCGCCCAACAAGGCACATCTTTCCGCTACCAAGCGGCACTTACTCGATAAACATAAATCTTAGGAGAAAAAACTCATGTGTGGAATAACAGGTTATATAGGTAGTGGCAGTGCCATAGAAATCACCATCAACAATCTCAAACGGCTCGAATATCGGGGCTACGACTCGGCAGGAGTGGCGTACTCCAGTACCGACGCGGTCAGTATCGTTCGCGCTCCCGGCAAAATCAAAAACCTAGAGGCACTCCTGCCCACCTCTGTAGAGGGAATAGGGGTCGCTATCGCGCATACCCGCTGGGCAACACATGGTCGCCCTTGCGAAGAGAACGCGCACCCGCACCGCGACTGTACCGGGCAGTTGGCGGTAGTCCATAACGGTATTATCGAAAACTACGCCGAACTGCGCCGCGAACTCATCGCCAAAGGACACGAATTCGCCTCCGAAACCGACACCGAAACCCTAGCCCACCTTATCGAAGAGATGTGCGCCCTCGAAGGAGACTGCGATAAAACCGAAGGGGTGGCAAACGCCATTCGGAAGGCTCTGCATCACGTAAAAGGCTCCTACGCACTCGCAGTTATCTCTCAAGACTCCCCCGATACCGTCTTTGTAGCGCGTAAGGAGTCGCCGCTCATTATCGGGCTAGGCGAGGGCGAGAACTTTATCGCCTCCGACATCCCCGCCGTTATGCGCTATACCCGCAATGTAGTTCTGTTGGAAGACGGTGACTTTGCCATACTCACCCCCAACAGCGTCACCATTACCGACTTCGAGGGCAACCCCCTAGAGCGCAAGCCGTTTCTGGTAACATGGGACGATGCCGCGGCAGAGAAGGGCGGTAACGCCCACTTTATGATAAAAGAGATATACGAGAACCCCCGTACCGTCCGCGAAACCCTACGTGGTCGCCTTATGGACGACGGCGAGATTGTACTCCCCAGTCTCCCCTTCTCCGCCGAGCAGTGGCAAGCGTTCCGCCGTATCTCTATCGTCGCTTGCGGAACCGCCTACCATGCGGGAGTCGTAGGTAAAAGTTTCTTCGAGCAGTTGCTACGCCGCCCCGTAGAGGTAAATGTCGCCAGTGAGTTCCGCTATAGCGACCCTATACTCGATAAGGAGACACTTGTCGTACTCATCTCTCAAAGCGGAGAGACCGCCGACACCCTCGCCGCCATGCGCGAAGCACAGCACAAAGGCGCGACCACCCTCGCTATCGTTAATGTGGTAGGAAGCACCCTCGCCCGTGATGCCGATGCGGTACTGCTTACACAAGCCGGTCCCGAAATCGGAGTCGCCTCTACAAAAGCGTACCTTGCCCAACTCACTGCGCTCTACCTACTGGGCTTGTACCTTGCAAGGCACGACGCAAGCGGCAACTCTCGCCTTACGGAAGCCGAGTACCACAGTTACGTCTCTGCTCTACGCGAACTCCCTGCACAGATAGAGGCAATCATTACGCAAGAGGCTTCTTACTCCCAACTCGCCGAAGAGCTTGCAAAGCACCACTGCTTCTTCTATCTGGGGCGGCGATACGACTTCGCCTCCTCCCTAGAAGCCGCTCTAAAGATGAAAGAGATCTCCTACATCCATGCAGAGGCGTACCCCGCCGGTGAGATGAAACACGGACCTCTTGCTCTTGTGGAACCCGGTGTAGCGGTAGTAGGCTTCTGTACCCAACCCGACACCAACGAGAAGATGGTGAGCAATCTCAAAGAGGTGAAAGCGCGGGAAGGCACGATAATCACCGTCATTCGAGAGGGCGACGAGACCCCCGACTGCGCCGACTACACCCTTAGCGTTCCCATTACCAAAGAGGCGTTTATGCCCCTTCTAAGCATGGTTCCCATGCAACTCCTCGCCTACCATGTCGCCCGAACTCTGGGGTGCGAAATCGACCAACCGCGTAACCTTGCAAAGAGTGTTACCGTAGAGTAAGCGGTTCCCTAGCCCTAACCCTGTCCTTCAGACACCCCTCCCCCAATTCCGGGGGAGGGAACCGAATCTCTAAGTTTTTCTCCTCATTCAGTAGGATATACCTCTATAAAAAGGTAACTACCTTACTCTACAAGGCATTCGCCCTTTCGCCCAGACTTGGGAGAAAGGGTTGGGAATGAGGGCGTGAAATGCAAAGCGTTTCTCAAACCCAGCACAACCAAACAGAAAGCAAAGGAGGGGGTAGCAGTTGGAAACCCGTACACTCGGAAATACAGGACTAGAGGTCTCTGTACTCAGTTTTGGCGGTTCGTCGTTGGGGGGCGCGTTTGGCGAAGTAACACAAGCCTCTGCCGACAGAGCCATAGGGTTGGCACTCGAAGCGGGCATCAACCTCTTCGATACCGCCCCACACTACGGTGTAACCAAAGCCGAAACCGTACTCGGACTCGCACTCCAAAACCACCCCCGCGACTCCTATCTCCTCTCTAGCAAGTGCGGACAGTATGGACCCGGCAACTTCGATTTTTCGGCAGAACGGGTAACGCGCAGTGTAGAGGAGAGTCTGCAACGCCTACGCACCGACCACCTCGACCTAATCTTCTGCCACGACATCGAGTTTGTAGATATTCAGTCGATAGTAGACGTAACCCTCCCCGCCCTCTTCAAACTCAAAGAGCAGGGCAAAGTGCGGTGTGTAGGAGTGAGCGGCTTCCCCCTCAAAATCTTCCCAACCGTTCTCGACCAGATAGGGCTAGATGTCGTGCTTGCCTACTGCCACTACACCCTGCAAAACCAACGCCTTAACGCACTCGTGCCGTACCTAAGAAGCAAGGGCGTGGGCATTATCAACGCCGCCCCCCTCGGTATGCGCCTCCTCTCCAACAAACCCATACCCGACTGGCATCCCGCCCAGCCCGAAATCCGTGAAGCCACCACACAAGCACGCCTCTACTGCGAAGCGCACGGAGTAGACATTTCGCAACTCGCTATCGAGTTCGCCCTCGAAAATAAGGAGGTAGACACCACCCTATTGGGAATTGCGGCTCCCGACGAAGTTGAGCGAAACCTTCAGGGTCTCACGTCGTCCATCCCTACAGAGATTCGCAATGAGGTACTACGGATACTAGAGCCTGTGCGCGATAGGGTATGGCACAGCGGAAGGACGGAGAATAACTAACCATGAGCCAATCTCTTACCGAAACGGTGCTACAGTTTGGAAGCGGACGCTTTTTGCGGGGCTTCTGCGACCTATTTATCCACCAAGCCAACCTCGCAGGGCAGAACCTCGGCGGGATAGTTGTTGTGCAGTCTACTTCAAACTCGCGGGGCGACTGGCTCAATGCCCAACAGGGACGCTATCACGTTTTGGTGCAGGGCGTAGAAGCAGGGCAGACCGTTGACCGCGTAGAGGAGTCGGGGAGCATTACCCGCGCCCTCGTCGCTCAAACCGACTGGCAAGCCGTGCTAGAGGTAGCAACCTCTCCTAATATACAGGTCGTTCTCTCCAACACCACCGAAGCTGGGTATACGTTAGACGCTTCCGATACCCTACAGAGTACGCCCCCGCAGTCGTTTCCTGCGAAGTTACTCGTCGCGCTCTACACCCGATTTCGGGCGAGGCAAGCGGGCGTTACCATCTTGCCTTGCGAACTCCTAGAAGACAACGCCGATAAGCTACGCGGCATCCTGCTCGACCTTGCTACCCGTTGGAGCCTACCCGCCGAGTTTGTAACGTGGCTAACGGAGGAGTGCCGTTGGTACAACACCCTGGTAGATAGAATTGTGGTGGATGCAAGCCCTGCCCACCCCCTTGCCGCCGATGACCGCCTCCTCATTACCGGAGAGCCTTTTGCGCTGTGGGTGATAGAACAGCCCGAAAATGCCCCCAAGTGGATAGAACACCCCGCAGTACTCTATACCACCGATGTCACCCCCTACTTCTTGCGGAAAGTGCGTATTCTAAACGGCGCACATACCGCAATGGCTCCCCGCGCTCTCGCAAAGGGCTACGATACCGTAAAGCAAGCGATGGCAGACACAGAAATTAGAGAGTGGCTGGAAGGGCTACTTTTCGAGGAGATAGTTCCCACCCTAGAAGGGCGAGTAGAGGAGCCGAAAGCCTTTGCTCACTCGGTACTCGAACGCTTCTCCAACCCGTTTTTAGAGCATAAAATCGCAAACATACTGCTCTACCACGAGCAAAAACAACAGACGCGCCTCGCCCCCACCCACGACGAGTATCTGGCTAAATTTGGGAAAGTTCCTCCCAAACTAGGCGAAGCAATCGGAGCTACCTCCTAGCAATAGGAGGAGGGTAGAGGCAAAGGAGATATATTGATGAAACGCCTTATCCTAACTACCATTCTACTAACCTCTACCCTCTCACCAACCCTTGCCAACGAGTGGTCTCAGTGGCGTGGCGCAAACCGCGACGGCGTTGCCGTCGATGCAAAACTGCCCGCCAACCTCCCCGAAAAACTCCCCGAACCGCTCTGGAAAGCGTATGTCGGTGAAGGCTACTCCTCTCCCGTAGTCTATAAAGGGCAGGTTTTCATTATGGGCAACGAGGGTAAACAGGTAGAGACCTGCCTCAGTTTTGATGGCAACACCGGTAAACCGCTCTGGCGTAAAACCCACTCCTGTACCTTCGAGCCACCCGATGCCCGCGCCGGAAAAGGTCCAAACTCCACGCCCACCGTAGACCGCGATAGGGTGTATATGCTAGGCTTGGGCGGTTACTTTTCGTGCATAGAAATCAAAACGGGGAACGTGCTCTGGAGCCACGACCTCGCCAGTGAGTTTTGGGGCGTAGTAAAAAGCGAAGACGGCATGGACGCTTGGTTTCCAGTCTGCGGGGCATCTGCCTCCCCGCTAGTAGACGGAAATCAGGTTATTCTGCCCGTAGGAGGCAAAAAGGCGGGGTGTATTGTTGCGTTTGACCGCCGAACGGGTAAAATTGTGTGGAAAGCACTGGATGAGCGCAGTAGTTACGCCTCCCCCCTCTTCGCCAATATCGCAGGAGAGCGGGAACTGGTCGCCTTTACAGGAACCCGCATGGTAGGCTTGACCCACAGCGACCACAAACTGCTCTGGGAACACCCCTTCACCGCCCTTTTCGAGCAGACGATTATCTCCCCTGTGGTTTGGAAAGACCAAGTGGTAATCGCAGGAGAAGCAAAGCCCACCATCTGCCTCAAAGTCAACAAAGAGGACGATAAAACCTCTACCAGTGTGGCGTGGCAAAACGCCGATTTAAGTGCCTACATGGTGACACCAGTACTTGCCAAAGACCACCTTTTCGGTATGGATCAGCGTTCAGGACGGCTTGTGTGCGTGGATATGGAGACGGGCAAAACAAAATGGACATCCTCTCGGCTCATTGGGGGCTTGGGGTACGTGTCGTTACTTATTGCCAATAACCGCATCTTCGCTCTCACCACCTCCGGCGACCTAAACGTGTTCGAGGTAAACACCGAGAAGTGTGTACCCATTGTAAAATGGAAACCCGCAGGCGAAGGCTTCAACTGGGCGCACCTCACCGTTTCGGGTAGCCGTATCTATGTAAAAGATAAGGCGAATCTCTACTGCTACGAACTGGGTAAATAGGGACAACTCTACCCATTCGCGATAAGGAGTTTGACTATTGGAACTTACAGGTAAAGTAGTCTTATGAAAAAGATAGCCATTGGCATCGCAACCCTGCTCTTTATCAGCATCGGACTCGCGACTACCCTCTTAAAGAAACCCAAGGAAGAGGTAGACCTCTTCGCGCTGATACAGAGCGGCAATATAGAGCAGGTGCGCTCGGCAGTTACCGCGCACCCGAAGCTACTTACCTCACTCAATACGCTCAAACAACAGCCCCTTCATGTTGCCGTACTTACAGGAGATACAGCTCTTGTAGATAAGTTGTTGGAGCAAGGCGCAGACCCCAAAGCAACTGACCAAAACGGTTGGACACCCTTGCACATCGCCACCAACAAAGGCTACTTGCCGTTGGTAGAGCGTCTGCTGAGTAAAGGGGCAGACATCAATGCCGTCACCAAAGAGGGGCTAACACCCCTACACAACGCCGCCTTCAATGGAAGCATTCCCGTCCTCAAACTCCTCCTAGAAAAAGGCGCAAATCTAAACGTAGTCGATAAAGAAGGGAGAACCATCCTCCACTCTGCCGCACAAGGCGGCTCCGAAGATGCTATAGACCTTCTGCTACAAAAAGGCTCAAAAGTAGACGCAACGGATACTATCGGTGCAACCCCTCTCCATATCGCCGCGCAGTATGGTCATGCGGGAGCGGTTACACTACTACTCGATAGGGGTGCAAAAGCCACCCAAGCCGATAAGTTTGGCACTACCCCTCTGCACCGTGCAGCCTACGAGAGAAAAGGGGACGTTATTGCGATACTGCTGGCGAAAGGGGCGAACTTGCAGACCCGCGATAACGACGGTATGCCCGCTCTCCACGTTGCGGCGCAAGGCGGCAGTGCCGATGTGGTAGGCTATCTGCTTGCCAAAGGCGCAGACGTAAAGGCGAAAGACAACTTTGGAACCACGGCTCTACACCGTGCCGCATTTATGGGGTTTCTTCCTACTGTACAGACTCTCGTCTCCAAAGGGGCAGACGTGAACATTGGCGATAAAGAGGGTATGTCTGCCCTCCATAAAGCCGCTCAAAAGGGGCATATAGATGTGGTGGAATACCTCCTTTCCAAAGGCGCAACCCTCAACCTAAAAGACAAACAGAACCGAACTGCTCTTACCTTCGCCCTAAAAGGACATCATACCAAACTCGTCGATTTCCTCAAATCAAAAGGGGGAGTAGAGTAGCGCAATCGCATTACTTTGAGGTTAAGCAAGCCTTTTGTCAGCAGTGCATTGGTCTTTCCCCTTGCGAAGGTTGACAGGGGTATAGGCTTTAGGAAACTATTGCTGTACAACTCAAAAGTGAGTGCTTGTAGTGAGGTTTTCACTCACCCCATCCTAGCCTTCCCCTTCACAAGGGGAAGGAACGTCGCCTCTGAAGAGAGGCTTGCTACCTCTCAAAACTGAGCAGGAAGTGGGTGCATTGCAAGTCTCCCACTTGTTAAGGGGGAGATTTAGAGGGGGTGAGTGCCTACCAGCACTGTGTGCCTTTCAGAATCAAGATATAGTCGTAGTTCTTAATCTCAAAACTCGCTATATCGCAATCATGTCTTAAAATTCATACCCCTGTCAACTTGCGAAGGGGAAAGGTTGAAAAGGGGTGGGTTAAAAACTCACGACAGCCAACCCCAAAACAGTTATCCCAATCCGCCTTCCGCAACGAAAAGGCTACAACCAATAGGACACAGAATGAAGACAATCACGCTCGAAACCCCAGGACAGTTCACCCTCACTCAAACCGCGCCTCCCGACACAATAGAGGTAGGAGAGGCGTTGGTGCGTGTGCAGTGTGTGGGAATATGCGGAACCGACCTCCACGCCTATCGAGGCAGGCAACCTTTCTTCTCCTATCCCCGCATACTAGGACACGAGTTGGGAGTAGAGATTCTAGACATCGGGGAGAACCCCCAAGGCTTGAAAGTGGGCGATAAGTGCGCGCTAGAGCCGTACCTCAACTGTGGAACCTGCATCGCTTGCCGACGCGGAA
>OMJJ01000192.1 GCA_900299305.1 bacterium
CCAGCAACCACCGCGCAGTACGTGCGTTTGCCCTGTTGGTGCCCCCGTGGGGTTATCAGCATCGTTCGGATTGTACCCGCCTGTATACCAGTCCGAACACCACTGAAGCACATTCCCCGCCATATCCCGCAAACCATATCCGTTGGCAGGATAACTCCCTACAGGAGCCGTGCCTCCTGCATCCCCATACTTCTCGTTGGAACAGTGCAGACGGAAACGGTCAAAACTGTCTCCCCAGGGGAAGACCTTCTCTTGTAGACCACCCCGCGCCGCATACTCCCACTCTGCTTCGGTAGGCAAGTCACACATCACACCGATTGACCTACTCGCCCAACCACAGTATGCTTTTGCATCATTCCAACTCACATTTACCATAGGGTGGTCAGCCTTACTCCAGTTTGAGTTAAAATGCCGCCCTTCATAAGTTGGGTCTACTGGCATCCGCCGCCCCGTCGCAAGGCAAAAACGCTGGTACTGCCCCACCGTCACCACATTCACTCCCATATAAAAACCGTCTATCTTTACTGTATGGACAGGCTTCTCAACTTCATAGTTCGTACTGCCCATCTTAAACGTGCCTTTGGGAATGGGGACGAACTCCAAACCAATCCTCTGCTTTATCCTACTCAGGAAAGCGTTACTAAGAGGGGGATGCTCGCCTACTGAATTAAAGTCGTGGAGGGGTGGAAGGTACTCTCCTAAGTGTGCCTCCTCAACCAACTCTCCAAAGTAAGACTCCCATGCGTCCCGCTTCATACCCCCCTCGTCCACCAACAACTGAGCATAACCCAACTGCTGTAGACGACTACTCGCCTTGATGCGCTTCTGCAACTCCTCCACACTCAAACCTGCCTCCGATGCCGCCAAACGAACGCTCAAATCTCCCTTGAACTTTCGAGACAGCGCATTCACTGGCTCTACTCCAGAGTTCGCCGCTGGCACTCCTCCCGACTGACGTATTGCCTCCTGAAAACGGTCACAGTCCGCCTTGATAAAAGCGTCGATACTCTCTTGTGGACGATAGATGGCAAGCACCTTGTTCTTATCAAAAGTTGGGCTGTCTAGTTGAGTCACCACGCTACGGATACCGTCCTTCGCCTCCTTGATACCCCCATAGTGGCAACTCATACAAGAGCGACCTGTTCGCACTTTGGGTTCGTCCGGGTGGTTCCTATCCGAAACTATCTCGGTGGGAGCCTCACTCAAACGCTTCCCTTCCTTACCCACTATAAGATACGCTTGCATCCCGTTCGGAAGGTTGAAGACCATCTCACCTCCTGCGGGTTTGAAGTCCAGAGGATAGATAAAGATGTTCTGCTCTCCATCACTCGCACTAAAGTCGTAACTCTTCCAGTACGCTCCGTAGTCTGTTTCATGCCGCTCTACCACTCGGTTGTTCTGAGAGACTCCCGACTTCCGTAACCCCGCACGAGTGACCTGCTTCTCCTCCTCGATACGACGAGGCACATCTACCTTGAGCAGTTTCTCAAACTCTTCGATGGTGTCGGGGAGTCTTAGGATGGTGTGGTACAGAGGAGGAAGGCTGGCACGCTCTACAAACCAGTCCGCTCGAACATAAGGAACCTGCACTCCACTCAACTGCGTAATGCTGTCCGATTTCGCACTCTTGTAGGCGTAGGGGTAGTAACTCATAATACTCGCCCACGTCTCTGCCCCCCAATCAAAGTCTCTCAGGTCGATACGCAGAAGGGTGTTTGCTTTGTCTATAGGAACGGGGACATGGATTTTCTTTGCCCAAGAGAGGCTGTTTAGCAGTTTGCTCAGTCCCACGCGGTAGCCCTGTAACTCTTCGTCAGAGACCTCTGCATTGTAGAGGTGGGCAATGCTATAGTAGCGTTGGTACTTACGGTCTCGTTCGGGAGTACTCTCTAGGTCTTGAGTAATGGCGGTAATGAGGTCGTCTTCCGTGAGGAACTTTCTTGGGGCAGGGGCAACCGTTTTGTCTGCCCAGTCGGGTGCGCCTTTCGTCACCCATTCTCGGATAGCGGCTATCTCTGCATCGGGGAGTTTTCCACTCGGAGGCATATTCCCTGCCTCTACTTTTCGCAGGAGAACCGAGTTTGCATCTCCGGGAACCACTTTTTTGCTCTTAATGAGGAGGTCACGATTGTTCACAAACACCCCGTCATAGTCGGTCTGTCCGTTCGCGCCATGACATTTGAAACAGCGTTCTGTGAACACTTTCTGAGCGTTCTTGGCAACAGGAAAGACTTGGGGGTGCTTGCCCCAAGCAAAGGAAAAGCAGAACAACCCCATACAGAGTAGCAAAAGTAGGGTGGTAAGCCAACGAGACATCGGTTTCCTCCTGTTGGTGAGGGGTAGCCCTCATCCTGCCCTTGCAGGACATCCTTCCCCCAATTCTGAGGGAAGGAGAGAGTAGAAAGGTGTTCTTGTTTTCAGCAAGGTGTACCTGTATTCAAAGGTAGGTACTTACTACACAGGGCACTCGCCTCTTCGCCCAAACTGGGGACACGGGCGGGTGGTGATGAGGGCTAAAACCTACCAGTACGATATTTAGGCAGGGTCATGTTACAATCCTGCTTTTAGGCACTCACCCGTAGGTACTCCACGATTGCGAAGGGGATTTAAAGAGACAAATTACGGTTGCGAACTCTCAAGAGTGTACAAAACTGGAAGGGGGTTCACCCCATCTAAATCTCCCCCTTAAAAACAAGGGGAGACTTGCAATGCACTCTCTCCTGCTCAGTTTTGAGAGGTAGAAAGCCTTTTGTCAGCAGTGCATTTGCCTTGCCCCTTGCGAAGGGGAAAGGTTGGATAGGGGTTAAAACCTGACTACAAGCAACCCCTTTGTGTCTTATCACATACTATTAGCCAGATACCTTTTCCAAAGAGGCACGCCACTCCTGCCATCCCATAACTGCCAAGCCCACAAAGAGGGCGTAGAGTACGGCTGTCGGGCGAAGGCTTCGGGAGAGGTAGAGAGGGACATAGATAGCGTCTACCAGTATCCACACTATCCAGTTTTCGAGGTACTTGCGCGTTATCATGTACTGCGCTACAAGGCTAAACGCCGTAAGAAACGCATCCCAAAACGGAGAGGCACCCTTAAAAACAAGGTTTACCCACCATAAAACACCCGTTCCGAGTACACCCGCCAAGAAGAGGAGTACCCACTCTCGCTTAGGGGTATGCACCACCACCAGTTCGGTGCGCTCTTTGCCCCCGTAGAGCCAGTTGTACCAGCCCCATATTCCCAGCACCACATAGACCGCCTGTAAGCCCATATCCGACCAGAGGCGCGACTGCCAGAAGACCACGATATAGGCGAGAGAACTGATAATGGAGACAAACCAGTTTGCGATATGTTCCCGCATGGCAAGCCAGACGCACCACGCCCCGGTAATAGCGGCAAACACCTCTACACCCGTTGCCCATGTAAAACTCTGTTCCCGATATGAGTAGTAGAGCGAGATGCCAAAGCAGAGCGTAAAAATTACGCCCCACGTAACAAGCGATAGCCCTAAAAGCCGCTGTTTCATTCCTTAGTCCTCTGATTTAACGCAAAATAGCCTTGCCCTATTGTACACCTTTCCCCTCTCCAAATACAAATCTGTGTTACCTCTCTACAAACTACCCTCCCTGCTACATTGACAACCAGCCCCAAAATTCGGTATGCTACCCCTGAAGAATTAACATAACACCAACTGCGAAAGAGGAGGGACGCGACTCTCCCAAAAGACAGTGGACGTAGGAGAGAAGAATGCCTAAAGTATTGGTTAGTGATCCCATCTCTGAGGCTGGGATAGAGATTTTAAGGAAGATACCCAACACCCAAGTCGATGTAAAACTAGGTCTTAAACCCGACGAACTGAAAGCCATTATTGGTGACTACGACGCGCTTGCCGTGCGTAGCGAAACCAAAGTGACCGCAGATATACTCGCCTCTGCCTCCAAACTCCAGATTATTGGACGTGCCGGAGTGGGTGTAGACAATATCGACGTAAACGCCGCTACCCAACGCGGAGTCGTGGTAGTAAACTCGCCGGAAGGCAACACGCTCGCCGCCGCCGAACTCGCTGTAGCCCTGCTACTCGCCCTCTCTCGTAAGATTCCCCAAGCGGATGCAAGCCTTCGCGCAGGGAAGTGGGAGCGCAAAAAGTTTGTGGGTACAGAAATCTATGGTAAGACCGTGGGCGTTATCGGACTAGGCAAAATCGGGCGCAGTGTTGCCCAACGCATGAAGAGTTTTGAGACCAACATCGTCGCGTTCGACCCTTTTGCAACCGAGGAGGGCGCACGGCGCATAGGAGCAGAACTCGTTACCCTTGATGCCCTGCTGGAGCGTAGCGACTTCATCACCATACACGTACCCCTAAACAACGCGACCCGCGGCATGATTGGTGCGGCACAAATCGCCATTATGAAGGACGGGGTACGCATTATCAACTGTGCGCGTGGCGGAATCGTGGACGAAGCTGCTCTCGCCGAAGCCATTCAGAGCGGTAAGGTGGGAGGCGCGGCGTTCGATGTCTTCTCCAAAGAGCCGCCCGAAGCCGATAACCCCCTGCTCTCCCTCTCTCAAAATGTGATAACCCCTCACTTGGGCGCATCTACCGAAGAGGCGCAGGTGAATGTAGCGATAGATATTGCGATACAGATTTCGGAAGTGCTACAGGGACGCTCGGCAAGCAGTGCCGTCAACCTACCCGCGCTCACCTCCGAAGAGGTTGCTCGTGTTAGCCCCTACGTCTTCCTTGCGAAGCAGATAGGCTCTCTGCACACCCAACTTGCGGCGGGAGTCGGCACGACAGTACAGTCTTTAGAGGTCATTTTTAACGGCGACTTTGCAGGGCTACCCACCGAGAGCATTACCCGCGCTACCCTGCAAGGTATTATGACCCCCATGCTCCAAGACCCTGTAAACCTCGTTAATGCCCCTGTGCTGGCAGAGGCACGGGGGATTAGTTACAAGCAGACCTTTGCGAAAAGTTCCCCCGAACATACCTGCCTACTCTCTATCCGCGTTACCACCTCTAGCGGAGAGCGCACCATCTGCGGCACGGTCTACGGACAGGACGCTCGTATCGTTCATATCGACGGGCATCATGTCGATATTATTCCCAACGGACACATGGTCGTTACTCAGCACAACGACAGACCGGGCATTATCGGTAAGGTGGGAACCCTGCTTGGCGACAACGGGGTGAACATCGGCGGTATGCACGTCGGACGCGAAGCCGTAGGAACCCACGCCATTATGGTGATTATGACCGACGAGAACATCTCTGCCGACCTGCTGGGACAGATTCGTACCCTGCCGGGTATCGAGACCGCGCAGACCATCACCTTGTAAATCCCTCTTAGCCCTCTCCTAAAATTTAGGAGAGGGCTATAAAAGGAACCAGAATCGTTATCATGTTCAATAAAATTCTTATTGCGAATCGAGGCGAGATTGCGGTACGTATCATTCGAGCGTGCCGCGAAATGAAGATAAAGACCGTCGCTGTCTACTCCACTGCCGACGCGGAGTCGCTTCCCGTGCAGATGGCGGACGAAGCGGTCTGTATTGGACCGCCCGCTCCTAAAGACAGTTACCTCAACGCCCCCAATATCATCAGTGCCGCGCACATTACGGGGGCAGACGCGATACATCCCGGTATTGGGTTTCTCTCCGAACGCTCCAACTTCGCGGATGCGGTAGAGGCGTGTGGCATCACCTTTATAGGTCCATCAGGGGCATCTATGGACAGGATGGGCGACAAGTCGCTTGCCCGTGAGACCATGCAACGCGCTGGGGTTCCCGTTGTACCCGGTGGAACCTTTACCACTCCGCAAGAGGCGGTAGAACTCGCTAAAAAAATAGGATTTCCGCTGTTGGTAAAAGCCTCCTTTGGGGGCGGTGGGCGCGGTATTCGCTCGGTGCAGAACGAAGAGGAACTGCCCCGCGCCATCGAGATAGCCCGTAACGAGGCTCTTACCGCGTTTGGTAGTGGTGATACCTACCTCGAAAAGTTTATCGAAGAGCCGCGCCATATCGAAGTGCAGGTGATTGCCGACAAACACGGTCATGCGGTGCATCTGGGAGAGCGCGACTGCTCTATTCAGAGCCTGCGCCGTCAGAAAATTGTGGAAGAGGCTTCTGCTCCTAATCTGCCCACCTCTCTGCGTAACCGCTTGGGAGATTCGGCGGTACGTGCCGCCAAAGCCACTGGCTACTCCAACGCGGGAACCATAGAGTGCCTTGTAGACAAACACGGCAACTACTACTTTATGGAAATGAACAAGCGTCTGCAAGTGGAACACTGCATTACCGAAATGGTGACGGGTGTAGACATCGTGAAGACGCAGATACTGGTCGCCGCCGGAGAGAAACTGCCCTTTACGCAGAAAGAGGTACGCCCTCAAGGTCATGCCATCGAAGTGCGTATCAACGCGGAAGACACCGAACGTAACTTCGCGCCCAGTGCGGGAAAAATCGAGAGAGTGATACTTCCCGGCGGCTTGGGAGTGCGCGTAGATACCCATATCTACTCCGGCTACGAGGTTCCGCCCTACTACGACTCGCTACTTGCAAAGGTGATTGTGTTGGGCAAAGACCGCGACGACGCTATTGCGAAGGCACAACGCTGTTTGCAAGAGATGGAGGTCGTGGGCGTGAAGACGAACATCGCCTTCTGCCAAAAAATCCTCGCAAACGCCTATTTCCGACGCGGAGAGTACACCACCGACTTCCTGCAACGCCGTATTCTATCGGAGATGAGCGCGAAAGCCTCTGGGTAGGGGTAGACTCTCCTGCTAATCGGGGGCGCACCTGCCCGTTATCGGAAGTTTATCGGCGGGTTATCGGTAGTTTATCGGAAGCCAACTTTTGATAGGCTACCCTGCTCTCTTATCGTAGAAAGTCGATGCTATGCGTTCCCAAAGGCAACCGCCCCAAACCGAAGAGACACCAACCCCCAAACTCACCCGTGCCGGATTTCAAGAGGTACTGAAACTCCTTGCTTTTGTGCGCCCCTATCGGGTGAAGTTTGTGTTGGCGCAACTCTTCCTACTCTTCTCTAGCCTCATGGGGCTTGCCTTCCCCTACTTCACGGGACGGCTGATTGATGGAGCCAAAGGGCTTGGCTCCTCTACAAAGCCGACCTCACAAGACATCGCCAATATCCATCATACCACCCTCCTACTCCTTGCGGTGATTGTTATTCAATCCATTACGGGGGCATTTCAGACCTACTGGCTTACCGAAGTGGGCGAGCGTAGCCTTGCCGATTTGCGGCGGGAGACCTATACGCGCCTGATTCGCCTCCCTATGACCTTTTTTGCTCAGAGGCGCGTGGGAGAACTCACCAGCCGCCTTGCTTCCGACCTCTCACTTATTCAAGGGACGCTTACCGGCTCTATTCCTCAGTTTTTGGGGCAGGTGATTACCCTTGTAGGGGGCGTTGTCCTCATTATGATTACCTCTGTTCGCCTTTCGGGGGTAATTTTGGTGGCTCTGCCGGTCATTATGTTGTGTGCCATTGTGTTTGGCAGACGCGCCCACAAGATAGCCCGCGAAGCGCAAGAGCGGCTTGCAGAGACCAACGTGGTGGTAGAGGAGACGCTACAGGCGATTCTTAGCGTGAAATCGTTTACCAATGAAGCCTTCGAGACGCAACGTTATCGTAACGGCATGGAGCAGTTTATTGGGGTGGTGCTACGCGGCGCACGCTATCAGGGGGCTTTTGGTGCGCTTATGGCGTTTCTGGGCTTTGGCTCGATTGTGGCGGTCATCTGGGTAGGCACATTGCAGGTGGCGAATGGCGACCTCAGTTTTGGACATATGACGCGCTTTCTACTCTATGCCATGTATATCGGGGGCGCAGTGGGGGGCATGGCGCGACTGTATGGCGAACTCCGCAGGGCGATGGGAGCCACACAGATGGTACGCGACTTGCTTTCGGAACCCATAGAAGAGGCGATACCAGACCCCAACCCCACCGAGCCGATTCGGGGCGGCATCCGTTTTGAAGAGGTGGAGTTTGCCTATCCTTCTCGGCAAGAGGTGAGGGTACTCAAAGGGCTTACCCTCTCGGTAGAGGCGGGGCAACGCATCGCTCTGGTAGGGGCAAGCGGGGCAGGAAAATCTACCATCGTGTCTCTCTTGCTACGTCTCTACGACCCCACCTCTGGTAAAATTGTTGTCGATGGACGCGACAGCAAGACCTACCCCCTCTCTAAACTGCGCGGAAGCATGGCGATTGTGCCTCAAGAGGTGCTTCTGTTTGGGGGGACAATAGCCGAGAATATCGGTTATGGGTGTACCGATGCCACCCAAGCCGAGATAGAGGCGGCGGCAAAACAGGCAAACGCGCACCCCTTTATTATGGAGTTCCCAGAAGGATACCAGACCCTCGTAGGAGAGCGCGGGGTAAAACTATCGGGTGGGCAACGCCAGAGGGTAGCGATTGCGCGGGCGATTCTGCGTAACCCTGCCATACTGATACTAGATGAAGCCACCAGTTCGCTAGACTCGGAGAGCGAGAGCCTTGTACAACAGGCTTTGGAAACTCTGATGAAGGGGCGTACCTCCATTATCATCGCGCACCGACTTTCGACCATTCGGCAAGCCAACTGCATCTATGTCATTGAGGCGGGAGAGGTGGCAGAACAGGGAACGCACACCGCACTACTCGCAAACGAAAACGGAATCTATCGTAATCTCTCCGAACTACAGTTCGACCAAGCCCTTACCAACTAACCATTAGAGGAACGTACCCATGTCTTACCGTCTGCTCTGTTGTCTCTTACTACTCTGTCTTTCGCTAAGTGCTTTTGCACAAGGAAACCCACCCTACTACGAGGAGGAGGTCTCTGCTTCCAACCCCATACGCTCCGAACAGGCAAAAGAGCTCGACACCTATATCAAAAGCCTGAAAAACGATACGAGTAGGCTCTCTGCGCTTCTTCAACCGGACTACACTTCCCCAAAAGCGTTTGTCAATTCTACAAAACGCTTTCGCCTTGCCTTCGAGCAGAGTATAGGCTATCCCCCTCCTGGTAGTCCCGATAGCGACTCCCCTGTGTTTCAAAAGATAGGTGAGGACGCGATAGGAACCTACTACCGAGTGAAAATCTCGGTGCTACCCGGTGTACACGCTATCGGCATCTATATCGTACCCAAAGGATTGAAAGGACGCGCCCCGCTAATTATCTCCATGCACGGCGGGGGCGGCTCCCCCGAAGTCGCGCTGTTTCATGGCGGCTCCAACTATCACGATATGGTGCGCGGCGGAGTGAAGCGCGGGTATGTGGTTTTTGCCCCTCAGCACCTCTTCTTTGCACAGGGCTTTCCGAACAACGTGCGTAACACCACCGACGAGCGTATGCGCCTTATAGGAACCAGCCTCACAGCGGTAGAGATAGCGAAAATCTCCCGTAGCCTTAATGTACTGCTCAAGCGTCCCGAAGTGGATAGCAAGCGCGTTGCGATGGTGGGGCTATCCTACGGCGGATACTATACCCTCGTTACTACTGCACTAGAACCCCGTATCAAGGTCGCGGTCTCTAGTTGTTACTATGGGGTGCAAGAGGGACGCTACGAGCAGGACGAGAACGGGGTTCCTAGCGATTTTCGTTTTAATGACCGCTTTACCCTCTTCAACGACTCGGAACTGGTTGCGCTTATCTGCCCGCGCCCTCTTGAGATACAGGCGGGGCGCACCGACGCACCTAGCCACCGCGAAATGGGTAAACGCCTCGCACCCAAGTCTGCCGAATACTATCAGGGCTTAGGGAAGTCGGACGATTTCCGTTTTGTGGTCTTCGAGGGTGGGCATGAGTTTTGGGATGCTACCGCATGGGAGTGGGTTGGTAAGTACTTTGGGAAGGGAAAATAGGGTATGCGAGTCGCCGTTATTGGGGTAGGGGGAACAGGAAGTGCTACGTTACGCTTTTTGGCAGAGCAGGGACATAGCGTAGTAGGTTACGAACGCTTCCAACTCGGACACGACAGGGGCAGTTCGCACGGCGAGTCGCGCATTATTCGCTACACCTATCCCGACCTGCTCTATACGCAGATGATGGGAGAGGCGTATCCGCTCTGGGCAGAACTGGAGGAAGCGGCGGGAGAGGAGTTATTTGTTCGGTGCGGCGGACTGTTTTTCGGACAGAAGGACGAGGCAAGCGTTCACGAGACAGAGCAAGCACTTATCGGGGCGGGGCTACCCTACGACAAGCTAAACGCCCAAGAGGTACAAGACCGTTTTCCCGCCTTCCGCCTTACCTCCGACGAGATAGCACTCTACCAGCCAGAGAGCGGCTTACTTCGTGCTACGCGCTGTGTATTGGCGAACGCAAACCTTGCACAAAAAGTGGGGGCAACGCTAAAACAGAGTACGGTTGTCACACAGATACGGCAGGTAGGGAGCGAAGTTATCGTGCAGACTGCGGAGGGAGAGGAGGACATTTTTGATAGAGTGGTGGTGACGGCGGGGGCGTGGATGAGCGAACTTTTCGCAAGTTTGAACCTGCCGCTTACCGTAACACTCCAGCAAGTAACCTACCTCAATATCGCCCAAAACCCTGCCCATTTCCAAAAAGAGCGTTTTCCCGTCTGGATAGATGCAACCACGCTCTACTACGGGTTTCCGAATGACGAACGTATTTCGGGGGCGAAAATTGCTTCGCACGTTTTCGGGGAACGCACCGACCCGAACACTCCCAAACGTGAGGTGGACGGCGACTATATAGACGGGGTACGCGACTATGCCCGTAAACGTCTACCCGACCTCAGCGACGAAGTTACTTTTCAGACGACCTGCCTCTACACCGTTACCCCTAACGAGGATTTTATCCTTGATTGTGTTCCAGATATGCCCCATGTGCTTTTGGTATCGGGATGTTCGGGACATGGCTTCAAGTTTACGGTACTACTAGGAAAAATCGCGTCATTGTGGGTGCAAGGCGAGGCTTACCAACGTGACCTCTCCCGCTTCCATTTAGAATCGTTCCATGGGGTATCGGTTTAGGAGGCTTGTCTGTCTTCGCACGTAACTTGTACCCGCACATCCAGTACACTCGCCTCTCCCCCAGAATAGACCCCGCGCACAGGGGTTACGTCACTGTAGTCTCGCCCATCGTGAACTTTAATATAGTGATCGTTTACGACTAAGTTGTTGGTAGGGTCGAAACCTGCCCAAACCCCATTGGGAAGCAAGCACTCTGCCCAAGCATGGGTCGCATCGTCTCCTACAAGGTTTCTCCCCTCCTCGTGGTAGATATACTCTTCCGTAGAGGGCTTGTTGCCTGTGTAGATATATCCGCTTACGTATCGGGCAGGAATCCCTTCACGGCGGCATATCGCCAGAAACAGGTGTGCGAAGTCTTGGCATACTCCCCTACGAAGTTCCAGAAACTCCTCTAAATGGGTATGAACGTGGGTTGCTCCCGGAACGTAGTCGAAGGAGGCGTGTAGGTGGCGCGTAAGTTGTGTAAGAAAGCAGGCGGTGTTCCCGCTTTCGCTTTGGGAGTGAACCGCTTCCGCAAAAGGTGCGACCTGTGCCGAGAGGGGAACACGCTTTGTCTCGGCAAGGTACTCTATGTATCTTTGCTGTACCTCTGGTTGCGTGTAGAAAGAGAGGTCGTTATCCACCAACGGAAGGCGCACGAAGGGGTTTTGCAGATGGGTTAGGACTACCGCTTCTGATAGGATAACCTGTGAGGTATGCGGGGGGCGTATATTAAAGTGATGCACCCGCCCGCTAGGAAGGTCGTAGTGGAAGAGGTTTGCGGTGGGCTGTGTGGCGAGGCGGTAGTCTAGGCAGGTCTGTACGCTATCGCTATGCGGAAACAGACGCACTTCGGTGTGCGCGTCTTTTATCGGCTGCGAGTAGGTGTACTGTGTGGTGTGTTTGACCCTCAGACGCACGGTATCTCCTCTTTTCCCTGTGGCTAATATGAGAGGTAGGTGCGCGTGATAGCGTTACCAATCTCAATACAACGCACTTGAACCCCATCCAAAAACTCGTGTAGCCCCTCCAAGATAATCTCTTCTGGGCGCGAGTAGGTAAGATCTGCCACCAACCGCCCGACCACCCGTTCTGGTTCGGTAGAGGGGGCGGAACTGCTATTGCCGCTAATACGTTTCAGACAGCCCTCTACACGCTTTACACAGTGGTTCACCGAGGCAGGGAACTGCGGATGCAGCACCAGAAAATCGACGACAGAGGCAGGTAGTATTCCTCCCCGATAGATTTTTCGGTACATCTCGAAGGCACTTACCGATTTTAGAACGGCTATCCAGCCGTGCATATCCATGGTGCTCCCCACACCAAGCGGCTCCACACTCTCCGCGTCCTCCTCTTGATAGGCGGGAAGTAGGTCGTGGTATTTTACATCCAGTAGGCGGGCAGTCTGGTCGCCGCGCTCTAGGAAACGTCCTATATCCAGCCAGTCCCGTGTCTCACTCATAAGGAGGGTACGATTTAAGATACCCTGAAACAGGTGGGAAGCGTTCTTTACACGGTTGAAAAAGGCGTGTGGTCCTTCGGCGAGGATGCGGTCTACATCCCAATCTCGAAACTGTAGATAGGAGATATTTATCGCTTCCCACATCTCCGAGGCTATCTGCTCTCGAATAGAGCGGGCGTTCTCTCTGGCACGGCTCCAACTTACCAGAATCGAGTTTGGGTTTTCGGTATCGAAGGCGAAATGATGCAGAAAGTTGCGGTCACTGTATACGTCGTAGTGCTTGTAGAACTCCTCTGCGGTGTGAGAGATAGCGAGTAGGGAGTCCCAGCGCATGGGGCTATCTGCGCCCTCTATTCCCGGTAGCCCCGATTCCAGAGCCGCATGGTAGTGAACGTCTACCATACGGGCAGTAGCTTCGGCACGCTCTACATACCTTCCAATCCAAAAACAGGCATCGGCATCTCGACTTAGCATTACTGCGCCCCTCCTTGCTCTAGGGTTGGGTTTGGGTTAGTGGATTGGGGTAGCGACTGCATCATCGTGCCTTCCCCCATCGTTTGAGACATCCCTCCCATGGTTTGTGAGAGTGGGTGGGGTTCGTTAGCAAGCACCCAAGTGTCTTTACTGCCTCCCCCTTGCGAAGAGTTTACGACATACGACCCCTTACGGAGTGCTACCCGTGTGAGTGCGCCCGGTATCAGGGTAATGCTCTCTTTGCCAAAGAGAAGATAGGGGCGTAGGTCGATATGCCGCCCTTCACAATGGTTCTCTACGAACGCGGGGGCACGGGAGAGTGAGATAAGTGGTTGGGCAATGTAGTTACGAGGGTTCGCTTTTATCTGCTCTGCAAACTCTTCGCGCTTTTGCTGTGTGGCTTGCGGTCCCATTAGCATTCCGTAGCCTCCCGATTCGTTCGCCGCTTTTACCACCAGTTTGTCTAGGTTCTCTAGAATGTACTTATAGTCTTGCGGGTTCGATGCAAGGTAGGTATCTACATTTTGAATGAGGGCTTTTTCACCCAGATAGTACTCGATAATGCGCGGCACATAGGCGTAGATAACCTTGTCGTCGGCGACCCCTGTACCGATAGAGTTTGCGAGGGCGACGTTTCCGGCACGATAGGCGTTTACTAGTCCTGATACCCCTAGCACCGAATCGGAGCGGAAAGTAAGGGGGTCTAGGAAGTCATCATCTACACGGCGGTAGATAACATCGACCCGTTGTGGTCCGCGGGTAGTCTTCATATAGACGATGTTATCGTCACAGAACAGGTCGCGCCCCTCCACCAGTTCGATACCGAGTTGTTGTGCCAGAAACGAGTGTTCAAAGTAGGCACTATTGTAGACTCCCGGTGTGAGTAGTACCACATTGGGGTTTGCCTCTCTTCCTGCGGGAGCCAGTTCGCACAGGTTGGCAAGGAGTTGGGTGGTATAGTGGTCTACGGGGCGCACTGCAAGGTCACGGAACAGAGAGGGGAAGGTGCGCGTAAGGATGATACGGTTCTCTAGCACATACGAGACACCGGAGGGCGTTCGCAAGTTGTCTTCCAGCACCCGATAGGTTCCGTCCACATCGCGAATGAGGTCACTACCGCAGATATGCACATAGATACCGCCCGGTGGGTCGGCGTATCGGAACTGTGGGCGGTAGTTGACCGCACCCACGACCAGTTCACGGGGAACTACTCCATCGTTCAGTATCTTCTGGTCGTGGTAGATGTCGTGTAGGAAGAGGTTTAGGGCGGTGAGGCGTTGTTTGAGTCCGCGTTCCAGAAACTCCCATTCGCGGGCAGGAATAATGCGCGGAAGCAGGTCGAAAGGAAAGGGCTTCTCGGTTCCCTTCTCGTCTCCGTAGACAGCAAAGGTAATCCCCTGCTGTATCAACGCTCTGTCTGCGAGTTGTGTGCGCTTTCGGAAATCTTCCGCAGACATATCGCGTAGCCGTGTATAGAGTTTTTGATAGTGAGGTCTCGGTGTACCGGGTGCCTCGAACATCTCGTCGTAGAAAGACTCTGTTTCGTAACCGTGAAAAAGAGACATGATGCCGTATTCCTTACCCTAGTGTGTGGTGAGATGATTAGGGAACTTGGTTTCGTTGGAACGTTGGCAACTGCGCCAGTTTCTTGTGTGAGGAGCGTTCGTCACGACAAGTACGAAGAACAACCGAAGGAGTTTCAAACCGAAGATAGGAACTAATAGATTTAGTATACCCCATTTTTAAGGAGATTAAGCAAGAATTTCACTCATCAGCCGCCCCCATTTCACGGCAGTTTCCAGAGATACTTACAGTAGGGACATATCAGGCTGTCGGGGTGTTTTTTTAGCAGGAGGGCATAACGGTTTCGCCGCTTATCGCCCTCCTGCTTTGCCGAGAAGGGCTGTACCACATTGCGGTAAAACAGGTAGAGCATGGAAGCAACCCACCCAAACCACACCCCGATAACCTTTGAATGGTCTTTTTCGTCGTCTATCATGTAGCCTTCGTTGCGGCGAACGGCGTTGTAGGTACGCAGATACTCCATTGTGTGCCGACACTTGGGACACTCGCGTACCCCCTGTTCAGGGTGGTCAAGGTCGTACATAGTTGTTACCTCATTTGGAAGGTGTTGTATAAGAGATTCGCATAACACGAATAGTAGCAAATCTCTCCCATTATGTAAAGCGAGTTCCTACTGCTTTGCAGTAAAATGAGGCAGGATTTTACACACTGTGGAGAGAAACGATGTAGAACACACTACACGTTCTCTCTTATTGCGTGTTGGTATACACGCCTAGAGAAAAGGCACAAAGGAGAGGCATTTTCATGACTGCTCGTCCTATAAACGCTCTAAGCATACCCTTCTCTCTACTTACTATCTTTCTATTGAGTCTATCTTGCGTAAGTTTTGCTTACAGCAAACCGCAAACCACCTCACGATTTGAGACTCTAGGCATCTACGTCACGCCCCCAGCAAAATCAGAAGCGCACTATTACGACTACTATAAAGCGTGCGGGTACAACTACCTAGAGTTTTGCGATACGGGGTTCAGTTGGAAGCCCTCACTCTTGCCCAAATACTACGCAGACATGACAGCCGCGATAAAAGCCGCACAGAAAAAGGGGTTCAAGGTATGGATTCTATTGCTTGCGGGTATGAAGCAGTGGAAGGGAGAGGCAGATAGAGGCGACGCAGGAACCTTCAGTGCTCTAAAAACCGAGTTGCTTCAAGAACGTCTTGGTTTCATCAAGCAAGCGATTCAATCGCTTCCCGCGGATGGTTTCGTCTTTTTTGCGGGCGACCCAGGTGGCGACCCAGAGGGGCGTAGTACCGTGCAAGACTGTATCCACTTCGCGGGAGCAGTCAAAAACCTCGTTCGAGAGTACGCACCTCATGCCCAGTTCGCGGCAAACCTGTGGGCGATTGCGGAATGGGATGGCTTCCCCTCCCCCTTCAGTCTGGATTTTTGGCACAAGCAGGTTCGCCTATCCAAAGATTTTGCCCAAGAGACCAGTCTGCATGGAAAAGACTCCGGAATCGTTTTCTCAATGGACAACTACTATCGCTCACTCACTCTAACCTGCTACGCCGACGCAGGTGAGTCGCCGGAACTCTTCCCAAAAGCGTCGGATATACAACGCCTTCGAGCGCAAGGGGTACATCCCATCTATGGCTGGCCCTACTTTCTTGTGGATGAGGTAGATGACGGCTTTATCACCCCGAATAATGTGGTGTCGAAGGGGCAGTCCCAATCCGAGACACGCTATATCCGGCAGATTTTAGACAAAGGGCGTACCCTCGGACTAGATGGAATGATTGCGAATGCCGCTTTTATTGCGGCAGAGCCGCTCAATATCTACGCTTTCGCCCGCATGGGCAAGAATCCGCGCCTTACGCCAGATGCTCTGATAGAGGAGTATGCAGGTTTTCTTGCTACCGCAGATACCAAGCGGTCACTAGCGCAAGTTCTGCGTTTTATCGAGAATAACAGCAACTGGGAACACAGCCTTCCTAAACCCTATCGCCTGCCGCCCTTCCCGTGCGGCGACATCGTATCCGCAGAAGTAGCACTAAAGCGTCTCGCACAGGTGGTTCCACGCCGACAGCCGCCTATCCCGTTACCCGAAGCACCTGTGCTCTACCTACAACGCCTCGAAAAACGACTCCACGCGATTGCACGCGGTGAGATAGGCGGAATGCACCCCATCGTAAAATCCCACTCTGTGCCGAAAGGAGAGAAACCATGACGATGCAAGCCCCCGGAATCAAAATCGGAGACCGTATGAACCCGCACCCAACGGAGAAAGACATCGCCTTCTTTCAGAATATGGGCATCGAAACTGCTACCATCTGGACAACGATAGAGAACGCGACCTTAGAGTATATGGTGGGCGTGAAAGCACTGATCGAATCACACGGTATCCAGTTGTGGAATATCGGTATTCTTGACCTCCACTGTGACCCGACAATGGTGTTAGGATTGCCCGGTTTCGATGCTAAGGTAGCGCAGTATAAGCAGTATCTGCGTAACTTGGGGCAGGCGGGAATTAGATATACAACCTACGCGCACATGGCGAATATCAAGATGCTACCGTACTACCAGACCAGCGTTGGCTCCACACGCGGCGGTATTCCTACACGAGAGTTTGACATGGAGTTGGCGCGAAACTTACCGCTCTCACACGATAGAACCTACTCCGAGGAGGAGGTTTGGGACACCTTTACGCGCTTCATTCGCGAGGTGATGCCCGTTGCGGAGGAGGCAGGAGTGCGTATAGGGTTGCACCCCGACGACCCACCCGTTCCGACCCTCGGCGGCGTAGCACGGGTTATCCGAAACTTTGAGGGCTACCAGCGTGCCATTGATATTGCCAACAGCGAAAACTTCGGACTCTGCTTCTGTGTGGGAACTTGGGCAGAAGGGGGAACAACCATGGGAAAGGATGTGCTAGAGATGATAACGCACTTCGGAGGGCACGGAAAGATATACAAGATTCACTTTCGCAATGTGGATGCCCCCCTACCTAAGTTTCGTGAAACGCTCATTGATGATGGGTATGTGGATATGTACGAAGTGATGCGAGCATTAAGGGACGTGAACTTTGATGGGGTTTTAATCCCCGACCATGTTCCCGGCGACGGCTCGGACAAAACAAACTCCGCCTATACCATCGGCTATATGCGTGCTACACGCAATCGAGTCTATAGCGAGTAAAAACCATGCGTCTTTTCTTTAGTATATCCCTCTTGTGTCTGCTTCTGCTCTCTGTCATCGCGTGGCGTATTCAGCCGAAAACCGAGACAAACGGGAAACCTTCTCTTGTCTGGGTGAGCGATGACAACCCAGCTCGCCGTGATCAGATTACCCTTTTCAACCAGTTGCACCCTCAAACAAGCCTACGCCTAGACCCCGGAAACGGCGCAATGGAAAAAGTAATCGTTCAGTCGTTGGGAGGCGTGGGACCAGACCTATTCGACTGCTACGATGGTTTTCAACTCTCCGCCTATGTGCGCTCTGGGGTGGCTTGGGATGTCACCGATGCGTTAAAACGCCTTAACCTCGATATTACCTCCGTTTGGAAACCTCTCCAAAACTACGTTGTCTACGATGGGCGTGCCTACGGGGTTGGAACGAATATCGCCACCGATGCTATCTGGTACAACAAAGATATTTTCGACGCGGAGGGCGTTCCCTATCCCAAAGGACCTTGGCACTGGGACGACCTTGTGAAGTTGGCGCAACGCATGACAAAGCGTGGTGCAGACGGAAGAGTGGAGCGGTATGGGTTTATGTGCGAATGGTGGAACTGGCTTCACTTTGTCTATCAGGAGGGAGGGAGGGTCTATACTCCCGATGGAACTCGATGTATAGTAGATAGCCCAGAGACGATAAAAGCGGTGCAGTTTCTTCATGACCTGATATACAAGTACCACGTCGTCCCAAGCCCTGTAGAGGAGGCGGCAATGTCTACCCAAGGGGGCTGGGGGTCGGGGGTAATAACACGCTTCGGGGCGGGCAAGGCGGCGATGGCACTGGGGGGGCGTTGGTGGCTCTGTACCCTCCGCGACTACAAAAACCTGCACATGGGGGCGGCGGAGTCGCCCTACTCACGCCTACGAGTATTCCGTGCTTATGGTAAAGCCACGCTCATCAACAGTCGAAGCCCTCGGAGAGAGGCGGCACTTCAGTTTCTTGCCTACCAAGCCACACAGGCATATAACGACCTTATCAACAGTCAGGCAGATGGCTTGGGACCTGTGGCACGATTCACCTACTCCGATACGTTTTTGCATAACCCACGCTTTCCGCAAGAAGACCAGAATGCCGTTTGGCGAGAGGCTACACTACACTCACAAGCCGACCAGATAAGCCCCTTCGTAAATGGGCAGGTTGCCTCCCGCCTGATAACCAAGCAACTTGACCTTGTTAAGAGTAACCAGAAAACACCTGCGGAGGCGATGCAAACGGCGGCGAAGCAGATAAATGAGGAGATAGCCAAGACGCTAGAGCAAGACCCCTCTCTTCGGCAACGTTACACTAGCCTAGTCTCACAACAGAAGCCATGAGGAACCGAGTGACCACACTTTCGACACCAAGCTCCAAATCTATCCGCTCTCGTGAACAACGTGAGTTAGGAATCGCAATCGCGTTTCTGCTCCCGAATCTTTTGGGCTTCCTGCTCTTCACCAGCGGTCCCGTGCTGTTCTCGCTTGTAGTGAGTTTCTCTAACTGGAACCTACAACAGACCGTTCCGTTTCGATGGGTCGGAATCGAGAACTACGTGACGATGCTTCACAATTCGGAGTTCTGGCTCTACGCTATCAATACCTTCTACTTTCTGCTAGGGATGCCTATCTCGGTGTTTGGTTCGCTCTTGCTTGCTATTCTACTGAACCAACGCTTGCGGGGTATCGTCTTGTTTCGGACGCTCTTCTACCTGCCCAGTTTTACCAGCGGCGTGGCGTTGATGATACTCTGGAAATCGCTTTATAACCCTGACTTTGGACTTATCAACGCGGCGATTCGGCATATTTCCGACCTTTTTCACCTTGTAATCACACCGCCGGAGTGGTTGCTTTCCACCAAGAACGTGTTGGGGCTGGATGTGGAGCACGTTGCAACCACACGCGCTCAGTGGGGGTTGGGAGCACGGGATGCTATCATCTTCATGGGGATATGGATGGGGATAGGGGGCAACAATATGTTGCTCTACCTAGCCGCTCTTACCAACGTCCCACCAGAGTTGACGGAAGCGGCAGAGATAGACGGTGCGAACTCGTTGCAGACGTTTCGGTATATTGTTTGGCCCCAACTCGCACCGACCACTTTTTTTATACTGGTTATGAGTTTCATAGGGGGATTGCAGGGCGGTTTCGAGCAGGCGCGAGTTATGACGAACGGCGGTCCTGCCGGAACTACCACAACGCTCTCCTATCATATCTATACGAAGGCGTTTGAGGAGTTTCAGATTGGCTACGCCTCCGCCGTCTCGTGGGCACTGTTTGCGCTGATATTTGTCCTAACACTCATCAACTGGCGTTTTGGCAATCGGGAGGCGACCTACTAGATGCACTCAAAACTTCGTAATGCCTGCCTCTATGCACTCCTTACGCTGTTCGCGCTAACAGCACTCCTTCCTTTTCTCTGGATGGCTCTGACGAGTTTCAAACCACTGGAGGAGGTAGACAAACTCAACCCGCTCCCCTCGGTCTGGCATCCCGAAAACTACCGCAAAGTCTTTGAGCAGATAGCCTTTGCGCGATACTATTTCAACAGCGTGTTCATCGCAGGGTGGGTGACTTTCCTGACGTGCCTCACCAGTTCTATGGCGGCGTTCGCGTTTGCTAGGTTGCGCTGGAAGCAACGAGATAATGTGTTCCGGCTCTACCTTGCCACCCTGATGATACCGGGGGTAGTCACGATGATTCCCAACTACACCCTTATGGTAAAAATGCACCTGCTCGATTCCTACGCGGGGCTAATCGTTCCCTCTGCGTTCAGCGCATTCGGCACGTTTCTGTTGCGCCAGTTTCTCCTAACGATTCCCTCTGCCTTAGACGAAGCCGCCGAGATGGACGGCGCAAGCAAATGGCAACTGTTTTGGGAGGTGATTATGCCTTTGGCGCGTCCCGGTCTGATAACCCTCGCACTTTTTACCTTTATGGGCAACTACGGCTCCTTCTTTTGGCCCCTTGTCTTGATTAAAAGTGAACACCTTCGCACACTTCCGACGGGAATGCTCTTCTTCGACTCCACCTATGGACGACAGACAAACCTACTGATGGCGGCGAGCCTCATGAATATCGTGCCTCTCATTGTCCTCTTTATGGTGTCTCAAAAGTTTCTGGTGCGAGGGATTCAGATGGGAGCAGTGAAGGGCTAATCTGTGAGTTTCACTCGGCTTGAAGAGCCTTTCCACTTCATTTGGCTACCAGCAGGTGACATAGTTTCTGAGCACGTGCAGATAGAGTCTCGTAGAGGCTCTTTGGCAGAACTTCCGCCTCTCGTGCCCGATACCAAGGGGCGTAGTAACCTACACTTGTCATAGGGCGAGGTGTCTCTGAGTTGTTTGCCGTGCCACCATGCCAGCAACGCACGTCTCGAATAACAGCGGTTCCAGCAGAAGCGCAGAGCAGGTTCTTTTGCATCCAAACTGGCTCTAACTCCAGAGAGGGAATGGGTGCACGAGACCGTTGTGTGCCGGGGATGAAACGGATCGCTCCGTTTTGTGGGGTGAAATCTACCATTGGAAAGTTGACGACAATAAACGGAGTGGGGAGGTCATGGATAGTAACGATACCCTGTGGGTCGTGGATTATCTCCCCTATGTCGGAGTGTAGGCGTTGTATTTTAGCACCGGGCAGAGAGTAGTCACCACCAGCCCCCGTGCAGGTAAAGTTATCACTCTTCCAGATGGCTTCGAGTATAGGAAGAATGGTGGGCAAGTCGGTAAGCATTGCCCATTCGGGGTGATGAATCTGGTCGCCAAAAGAGTGGCGGGCATACCCACTATTCATCTTTTCCACGCCGAACTCTGCCAACTGCTCGGCGATGACACGCCTTGCACCCGCTTGAGCAAACGTCAGTTGTTGAGGGGTGAGCGCATCTTTCACGCAGACAAAGCCATCGCGATGAAAGACCTCTGCTGCCTCTTCCGCCTCCGATGCCCCATACAGTTTTACTTCTAGCCCTAAGGTTGACATAGCATACTCCTCTTCTTTGGTTCCTTCTCGGCTACAGGAGCCTACGGCTCTAAGGTAAGAGCGACGAGTGGGTCATAATGCCCATAGTTCCTTCTGATAAGAGATATTCCCTCTCTTGTATCCACTGAGCCTCGCATCTACGCTAAGTTATTTTCTTGAATATGCAGGAATCTGAGGTCTATTGCCCAACTGTATACTGTTCACCATCTAAATTATGAAAGGAACGCCTGACAATGCGCCGTCTCGCCGTTCGCCCTAGCAAACCGCAAATACGATCACTCTGTTCTCGAACCCTCTTCCTGTTGGCTATGTTGAGCGTCGTACCCTCTTGTTTGGCACAAACCATCGTGAAAGGTCGCCGTTCGCTTGTTCTGGAGGGCAAAGTTGCCCAACTTGTTGTAGATTTAGGCGGAGGTTCTTTTACGAATTTCCACCTTCGCAGTCAAGGGATTAGCCCTCTGAATTGGGGCATGACAGACAAATCCACAGAGCCACGCCCCATGGGACACTTTCTCTGCCTTGACAGGTGGGGACAACCCTCCGAGGCGGAGTTGAAGAACGGAATGCCGTTTCATGGCGAAGCCTCTTACGTTGAGTGGCAAGCAAAACAACTGCCGCACGAGAGTGAGGGGAGTGTACAGGCGGAGATGACCGCAAGCCTGCCCTTGGCAGGGATAAAGGTAGATCGTCATATTGCGCTTTCGGCATCGGGTGCCTTTTTCACAGTTCGAGAAGAGATAACAAACACCAATAAGTTGGGGCGGCTCTATAATATCGTGCAACACGCGACGATTGGACCTCCTTTTTTGGATGAGAGTGTCGTTGTAGATGCCAACGCCCGTAAGGGCTTTATGCAAGGTAGCCCCCTTCCCAACCCTGAAGAGCCTTCGGTCTACTGGCCCACAGGTTTGCTGGATGGTCAGCCCGTGAATCTGCGCCACCTCACCGATAATCATAATCCCAACGTCGTCTCTTTTACCATTGATGAGGAGTACGGTTGGGTGACGGCGTGTAATGCCGCTCAGGGCTTGATGATAGGCTATCTGTGGAAAACTTCCGAGTACCCGTGGTTCAATGCGTGGCGACACGTTGAGAAAGGAAAGCCTTTCGCGAGGGGTTTAGAGTTTGGCACAACGGGACTGCATCAGCCCTTCCCTGTTTTGGTGAAAAAGGGAAAGATATTTGGACACTCGATATACGAATATCTGGATGCAGGAGAGACTGCCACGAAGTCCTATCTCTGTTTTCTAATGGAGATACCCAAAGACTATGCAGGGGTATCGAACATCCAGTACAAAGGGAAGATGCTGACGATTCAGGAGCGAGGAGGCGCAGAGACGCGAAACCTGAAGATTGAGGTAGGCAACCTCTTTCCGAGTGTGAAGTAGGTGATGAAGCATCTACGGTAGGGTGTTGGAATCCATCAGGGCAGAACGATACGCATCCAACACCCCCGAAGCCATACGCTCCCAAGTAAACTGTTTGGTGTGTTCCCGCCCTTTGGCAGAGAGTTCTTCCCGAATCTCTTCCGAAAGTAGCACTGTGGCAAGCCCCTCCGTCCACGCCTCCACACTGCCCCCTTCAAAGCGAAGCGCGGCAGAGCCAGCAATTTCGGGCATAGGCGGTGCTTCCGAGACCACAACGGGGGCACCGCACGTCATCGCCTCTACAACGGGTAGCCCAAACCCCTCAAACAGGGCAGGGTGAGCAAAAACGTCACACGCCCGCATCAACAGGGGTACGTCCGCATCCTCTACATACCCCGTTAGTACCAAAGCCTCTTCGCTTGCGCCGCTTCGTTTCCAAGCCGCTTGCAGTGCCTCGCTCTGCGCCCCCCAACCGATTTTACCTGTTAGTACCAACTTGTGCGGGAGGTTATACTTGATTTTGGCACGACCAAACGCCTCTGCCAGAAGCGGTAGGTTTTTGCGCGGTTGAAGCACTCCCACCGCCAACACAAAAGGCGTGGTGATTCCAAACTTCACGGTGACCTCTGCTTTTGCCGCCGAACGGAGGTCAGTAGGAGAGAGTTTTGCTTCTGCTTCGGAAAGAAAAAACTCCTCCGATACCCCCAAGGGAGTGGCTATCACCTTTTCGGGAGGGAGGGGGTAGGTCTCTAGTATCTGTTGGCGCGAAGTCTCCGATACGGTGAGTACCCTCTCGGCGCGGCGCATAGAAGGGGGAACGGTAAGGTTCATCAGAAAGCGGTCTTTACGCTCGAACCACTCTGGATGCAGTCGAAACGAAATATCGTGTATGGTAGTAACGAGGGGATAGGGGCAGAGAATACGAAACGGAACCGTATACTGTACGTGAACCACATTGGGAGGGGCTTTCCGCAACGCCATTGGGAACGTCCAGAAGAGCCAAAGCCTATCGCTCTTGGCGGGTAGGTGGTGTAAGAAGAGATTGGGAGCGGTAGGAAGTTCGCCTTCAGGGAGGGGGAGCCGCGTATAGATATGGTATTCGGTTTCGGTATCGAGTTTTAGTAGGGCGCGTATCAGGTTACGCCAGTAGGTTCTATCTCCCGTAAACCTGCCGGTTAGGGTACGCCCATCTATCGCGATACGTAATGGGTTAGGCAAGCAGAGCCTCCAGAGCGTGGTCTCTTGCGCTCTTATACTGCTCGTTGTAGAGGTTTTGGTATACGCCGGGCTTTGCCACCAGTTCCGCATGGGTTCCTATATCTACAATGCGCCCCCCATCCACCACCACAATTCTATCGGCGTTCATAATGGTAGAGAGGCGGTGCGCGATAACAAAACTGGTTCGCCCTTTAAGTAAGCGTTCGAGGGCGGCTTGTACGTTTGCCTCCGTTTTACTATCTAGGGCGGAGGTGGCATCATCCAAAATGAGAATACGCGGGTCGGTGAGAGTGGCACGGGCGATACTCATACGCTGTTTTTGCCCCACCGAAAGTTTGATACCGTCCTCTCCAATTTTGGTATCGTAGCCCTGCGGTAAGTTGAGAATAAACTCGTGCAGGTCGGCGTTTTTGGCGGCTTGCATCACCTCCATATCGCTTGCCTCCTTGCGCCCATACCTTATGTTCTCCCGCAGAGAGACCGAAAACAGGAGGCTCTCCTGACTCACAATCCCAATCTGCCGACGAATGGATTCGAGGCGTATCTGTTTCAAATCTATCCCGTCGATGAAGACAGTTCCCGACTGCACATCGTAAAAACGGGCGATAAGGTTGACTAGCGTGGTCTTGCCCGCACCAGAGGGCCCCACTACCGCTATCATCTCACCCGGCTCTACCTTGAGGTTGATGTTTTCTAGTACGGTATGCTCTTTATCGTATCCAAAGCCCACCCCCCTAAACTCCACTGCCCCCTTCATTTCGGGTATGGGAATGGCGTTGGGTGCATCCACAATATCGGGGCGTGTGTCTAGTGTCTCGAAGACGCGCTCTACTGCCGCCCCCGCCCACTGCAAGGTAACATTAAAATCTACAAGGCGTACCGCAGGGTCATAAAGAGAGGCTATCCAGCCATTAAATGCAAGCAGTTCCCCTATTCGGAGTTGCCTACCGAGTATCAGTGTGCCTCCATACCAGAGAACCAACCCCGTACCTACTGCCCGAATCACCTGCGCGATAGAGCCTAGTTTGCGGTTCATCTTCATCTGAGTCATGCCCAAATCGAAGTTGTCTTTGATGGTCTGCATCACGTTGTCGGTCTCGTAAGCCTCACGCGCAAAAGCTTTGACAACCATAATGCCCACGAGTTTTTCCCACAGCAGACCGAGCATAGCATCCCAGCGTTCGCGCAGTTGCTCTCCGATAGGGCGGATGTGCTTGATAAACAGTTTGTAGTTTAGAATGTAGAAGGGAATGACACAGACGGCGGCAAGGGCAAGTCTCCACTGCATCCCAAAGAGAACAAAGAGGAGTACCAGCACGGTAAAGAGGTCAGCGAGGAAAGTAATAAACCCGCCAGAGACCATGTACTGAATGGTATCTATATCGCCCGTAAGCCGCGCCATGATTTTACCGGTTTGGCGGGTGTCGTAGTAGGAGAGCGAGAGGCGGTTGAGGTGACGATAGGACTGAAAGCGGAGGTCAAATACCACCCTCTGACCAAGCCAGCCAATGAGGTAGTTCAACGCAAACGAGAGCACCCCCCGAAACACGTAGAGACCTATCACCAGCCAGAAAACAACGTTCAGTTGGCGCAACTGATGGCGGGGAAGAACGTCGTCGATGGTGTACTGCACAATGCGGGGCATGGCTACGGGGGTTATGGTAATACACAGCAAAAGAAATACCGTAAGCGCAACACGCGCCCGGTAGGGTTTGAGATAACCTAGTAGTCTTCCGAACTGTTCCATCGTAAACCTTCTAACTCCCGCGCTACGCCGCCGAAATCGCCCTCTGCTCTGCCTGTTCTTCTAAAGCGACCTTGAACTGCTGATTGTACAGCCCTGCGTACACCCCTCCATGCTCCAGCAGTTCCGAGTGGCTTCCCTGTTCCTGAATGGTTCCCTTCTCCATCACCACGATTTTGTCGGCTTTTACGATGGTGGAAAGGCGGTGCGCGATAACAAAACTGGTACGCCCCGCCATCAGCCTATCCAAAGCCTCCTGGATCAGTGCCTCCGTCTCCGAGTCGAGGGAGGAGGTCGCTTCGTCCAGAATCAGGATACGCGGGTCGGCAAGTAGGGCGCGGGCGATTGCGATGCGTTGCTTTTCACCGCCGGAGAGTTTGGTTCCATCCTCCCCGATTTTGGTATCGTAGCCTTTGGCAAGAGCCTCTATTACGTGATGAATGTTCGCCGCCTTTGCCGCCTCCTCTATCTGCTCATTGGTCGCGTCTAGTTTGCCGTAGCGGATGTTCTCGCGAATGGTGGTATTGAACAGTATCGTCTCTTGTATCACCACACCCACCTGTTGCCGTAGCGAGTTGAGGGTCATTTCGCGCACATTGTAGCCGTCGATGGAGATTTTGCCTTTGGTCACGTCGTAGTGGCGTTGTAGCAGGTTGACAAGGGTGGTTTTTCCAGAGCCAGACTGCCCCACAAACGCGACCATCTGCCCCGCTTTTACTTCTAGGTTCACCCCCTTAATAACAGGCTGACCGGGTTCGTACTCAAACCAGATGTTGTCGTAGTGAACATTGCCTTGAATGGTGGGCATGACGGCGGCGTTTGGTATATCTTTTACGTTCGGTTCGGTGTCTAGTGTTTTGAAGATGCGCCATAGAGCGGCATTGGCACGTGCTATCTGGTCATTTATCTGAATGAGGCGGAGGGTTGGTCCATACAAGTAGCCGCTAATATAGCCGTAGAAAGCCATAAGCGCACCCGCTGTAATCGTGCCTTGTATCACCTGCCGCCCCCCATACCAAATAAGAAGCGCGGTTCCTACTGCTCCAATAAGTTCTGCAATCGTCCAAAGCCCCGTACTCATCGCGCCGATTTGTACGTTCAAATCCATAATGCCCCGCGTCTCGCCAATAAACTGCCGCACCTCGAACCGCTCTTTGGCATAAGATTTTACTACCTGTACCCCGGATAGTTTCTCTTGCAGGTCGCCGTACATCATGTCGCGTTGTTCGCGCATTTCGTGGTGGGTAAACTTGATTTTGCCGATAAAAGCGAGATAGTTCAAAATATAGATGGGGTAGACAATAAGGCTTACGGCGGCGAGTTGCCAGTTTTGCCAAAAGATGTAGACCATAACTGCCGCAAGTGTCACCGTATCTTGAACGATGGTAACGAAACTCCCACCTATCAGTTGGTCGAGTGCCGCTACGTCGTTGGTGATGTTGGACATCAGTTTTCCCGTTTGGCTCTTCTCGAAGAAGCCGAGCGAAAGGGTCTGCATATGGGCATAGAGTTTGCGCCGCATATCCAACTTAAAGCGTTGACCGAGATAGGTGAGGCAGAGGGAGAGATAGTAGCCGACAATAGCACTCATCAGGGCAACCCCAACCACTACCCCAAAGACAGCAGGCAGGTTGATAGGTTCTCTTGCTTGGAGTGCCTTGTCGGTGAGATGATCCGTAAGGTACTGCACCACCTTGGGGAAGGGGAGGCTAAGAGCGGCGTTGATGAGGGTGAGGATAGCGACCAGAACCATAATGCGCCAATAGGCGCGAAGTTCTTTTAGAAAGCGACGTAGATTTTGCATACCGTACGGTTCCCGGAGCAGACTAATACAGAGTTAGTACCCCTGAACAAAAACATTCCTATATATAGATTCTACCACGATACGGCATAAAAACGCCGCTAATTCGCTTTTTTTGACTCGCTTCCTCTTTTTTCTTGAGAATTAGGGGCTACTGCGTCTTCGCAATCCAGTCGTAGGTGGGCAAAATGGTTCCATCGCGCTTTATGATGCCTTGCGGATGGGTAAGTACCCCCTCTATGTTTCTCTGACCTCGTACCGCAATCCGCACTATACCCAACTGATTGAGGGTTTTCACCTCTCCTGCTTCGCACTTCCCGTTCCCGTTCTTGTCTTGCCACACTCCAATACCCTCTAATTCTCTCCCCTCTAGCCAGCCGTTGTGGTCGTTATCAAGGCGAGCAAGAGGTTCGTAGCCGTTCTTCCAGATAATACACCATGTTACCGTTCCGAAAAGTTGGTAACCGGAGGTAATACGCTGGGTGCGCTTGGGGTTCCAAACCAGTAGCCCCGCATCGGGTGTCACCCAACTCCACTTACGCAGGATACCGTCTCCCATAAGGTCGAAGGAGACTCGCTTTGAGGTGCTGGTGAGGTGTTGGAAAGAGGTATTTGTAGAGAGCGGAAAGATGATAGGGGTGATATAACCAGGGCGTTTTCTGAGGTCGGGTAGGCTCTGAGTGATGGTAGCAACCTCTGCCTTCTCTTCTGCGTTTAGAAGAGCGGTTCGCGTTTTCTGAATACGCAAAATACTCTCCCCTGCCTCTACTGCGGGGTCGGGGAAAGACATATTACCTCTTTTGCCCTCAACGGCGTTCTCTTTGTACACTTTTCGGTAGGCTTTTAGAGCCTCCTCACGCCACTGGATCTTTCCTGCCACTCTCTTTTTGGAATCAAATGGGGCGGGAAGTTTGTCGGCGAAGAGACTTCCCTGCTCTACTGTCCACGCATAGCCTAGCCATGCGTACTCATCATCACTCTTGAGGGTGGTGGCAATATGGTAGTGCTTTATCGCGAGGTGTAGGTACTGTAGTTTTGCGGAGGTTGGTTTCTCTTTGGAACTGGGCAGAGCCTCCTGCTTTGGGTAGCGGTCAAAAATATCTAGTTTGGGATAAGGGTTCGGCTTTGCATCCCATCCCTTTATGTCTGCGGGAAGCGTTTTTGTGTTTCGGGCATAAGCCATGCTACACACTCTGCCAAAGGTGTAGTGCGCCTCTGCCTCTTTGGGGTGTTCTTTGAGATAGTCATGGAGATTGCTTACTAGGCGTTCGATAGGCACGTCTTCGATGTTTCGTCGTGCAAATTTGCTGTATGCAGGTAGGGAGAGTATTACTACAAGGCTACACACTCCCCAAAACATTCGCTTGTTCATATAGAAAGCCCCCTCTTTCTTAGGGTGATTTATGTAGAGAGGTTCGCCCTATCTGCTTCCAACTCCTCCTTAACGTGTCAACAAGAAGATTTTGAAATATCGCTATGCTATAAAACACTTGCTTTTCTAAAAGGGTTTTAATTGTAATTTAAGCCCGTGTTTATCTTTGCAAGATATACTGCCCCTACCTACTTTTCTGTATCTTTGTGAACTCCTAAAGTAGACCTTTATACGTTAAGCCAGAATATGAGGAGATTTAACCATGTTCCGACGCAAAATGGGTTTTACGCTCATCGAACTACTTGTAGTTATTGCTATTATCGCCATACTCGCCGCGATTCTCTTCCCCGTTTTTGCCCAAGCCCGCGAAAAAGCCCGTAGCATCTCTTGCCTATCTAACATCAAACAGATTGGAACGGCTACTGCGCTCTATGTTCAGGACTACGACGAGACGTTCCCCATGAACCTCTACATGGGCAGTAACGGTCCTGCGCCCTGTGTCTATGTGGCATGGGTGGCTCTGGTTCCCTACATCAAGAACACCCAAGTATACCAGTGCCCTTCCAACGCAACCGCACTCGATTTCCCCAAAGCGATGGACATTATCACCATGCCGCCCCCCTGCCCTGCC
>OMJJ01000193.1 GCA_900299305.1 bacterium
CTATTTGCCACTAGCAACTTGAGTTATTCTTACACAAACCTCTGAAGCCTAGTCCAAAGCGGAGCCGAAAACAGCAGGATTTCTGTGTCTAGTTCTCGAACATACCCCCATACCAAACTTTAAGGAGTGATGATTATGCGGTTACGTTTAGGTTGGCTGGTGGTGTGTGGAGTGCTTCTTGCCTCTATAGTTAGGGCAGATGAAAAGCCCGTTCAGCACAGACTGGTAGGGGCAGACAGAGGAAAAATCTCTATTCTCAAAGCGAATGGCGAGGTAGAGTGGCAGATTGATAACCCCTTTGTGGTTCACGATATGCAGGTACTGCCAAACGGCAATATCCTCTATCAAAGCGACCCCAAAACGCTGGTAGAGGTTACGCTTAAAAAAGAGGTGGTCTGGAAATATACCTGCAAACCCAAGCCCGGCTACAACGGAGCCATTGAGGTTCATGGCTTTCAACGCCTGAAAAATGGGCTAACCATGATTGCCGAGACGGGGAATCTCCGGATTATCGAAGTAGACAAAGAGGGGAACATCCAGAAAGAGGTTCCTATCACCGTCGATACTCCAAACTCGCACCGAGACACCAGACGGGTTCGTAAACTAGATAACGGTCACTATCTGGCTTGCCACGAGGGAGACGGGGTGGTACGTGAGTACGACGACAAAGGCACGGTAGTCTGGTCGTATAAGCTGGATTTGGGAGGGCGTGAGCGTAGTCCCGGACACGACGGACACGGTACAGAGGTCTTCAACGCGGTACGCCTGAAAAACGGCAACACGCTTATCGCAGGTGGAAATAATAACCGTGTGCTAGAGGTAGACAAAGAGGGGAAAGTGGTCTGGAGTGTGGACTACAACGAACTTCCCGGTATTCGCCTCTACTGGGTAACGGGGCTACAGGTGCTACCCAACGGAAACATTATTATTGGGAATACCCATGCCGGTCCCGATAACCCACAACTCATCGAGATAACCCACGATAAGAAGGTGGTCTGGACTCTTAAAAACTGGGATACCTTTGGAAACGACCTATGCGCCGCCCTCGTTCTCGACGTGAAGGGGCATATTATTCGGTAACGGTTCCGGTGACTTTTTGAATTTTTAGCCCTCATGGTATCTGCTTTTAATACCATGAGGGCTAAAAACTAACTGCCGTGTAATGTAAACAACTTTTGAATCTCCCCCATGCCCATTTTCAGGTAAACTATAGGTGGAAGTTTGTGAAAAAAATAACAGATTGACACTCCCTAAAAAGGGCAATACACCCTAGCAATGAGAGGAGACCCTCCTATGAATCAGAACACTGTAGAGAGCGCAGGGATTATCGGGCTAGCGCATATCCATTCCAACTTAAGTCCTGCCGTACTGGTAGAACACGCCTTAGAGCGAAAAGAGGGGCTTTTGGCAGATAGTGGGGCTTTGGTGGTGCAGACTGGTAAGTTTACAGGTCGCTCTCCAAAGGACAAGTATATCGTCGAAGAGCCTACCACCCAAGAGCAAATCTGGTGGGGCAATGTCAATCATCGTATTTCCGAAGCACGTTTTGAGAGCCTTCATAAGCGGATTTGCGCCTATCTTGAAGGGAAGACCGTCTATCATCAGTCGGTATATGGCGGGGCGGATGTGCGCTATCGGTTGCCAGTAGAGGTTATTACCGAGTACGCATGGCACAGCCTTTTCGCGCACCAACTCTTTGTACGCCCCGATATGTACGGAAGCGATGCAGAAGATACTCCCTCCGTCTTTACAGAGGGCTTTACCCTGATAGACGTACCGGGTTGTAAGGCAGTTCCCCAAGAAGATGGTACGACCTCTGAGACTTTTGTGGTTATACATCTCGCGAAACGGCTAATTCTTATCGGTGGAACCGAGTATGCGGGCGAAATCAAAAAAAGCATCTTCACCATTTTGAACTACCTTCTGCCTCAACAAGGCTTTCTGCCCATGCACTGCTCTGCCAACATCGAACACGAAAAAGGCGAGACCACCCTCTTCTTTGGCTTGAGCGGTACGGGCAAAACTAGCCTCTCCGCCGACCCCCTCTGCGACCTCATTGGCGACGATGAACATGGCTGGACAGACGACAGTGTATATAACTTCGAGGGAGGATGTTATGCCAAATGTATTCATCTTAGCCCCGTAAAGGAGCCGGAGATTTGGGAGGCTATCCGCTTTGGAACGGTGCTAGAGAATGTAGACATGGATACCGAGACCCGTGCCATCGACTTCGATAGTAGCAACCTCACCGAAAACACCCGCGCCGCGTATCCTATCCACTACATCCCACACGCCATTATCCCCGGTCAAGGCGGTCAACCCACCAATATCCTTTTCCTTACTGCCGATGCGTTTGGGGTATTGCCTCCCATTAGTCGTCTAACGACGGCTCAGGCGCGTTTTCATTTTATATCGGGCTACACCGCCAAAATCGCAGGAACCGAGAGGGGGCTAGGAAACGAGCCGCAAGCGACCTTTAGTGCTTGCTTCGGTATGCCCTTCTTGCCGCTTCCTCCCACACGCTACGCGGAACTGCTAGGCAAAAAACTGGCGGAACACGATGTACAAGTGTGGTTGGTTAATACAGGGTGGAGCGGAGGCGCGTATGGGGTAGGGGCGCGAGTGGATATTCGCTATACCCGTGCAATGGTGGATGCCGCCATTCAGGGCAAACTGAATTCTGCTACTTTTACGGAGGAACCCTATTTCGGATTGGCGATACCTACCGAAGTTCCGGGGGTTCCCTCCGAAATCCTAGACCCGCGCCAAACATGGGCAGACCCTACTGCCTACGACGCACAAGCGAAGGAACTGGTACACCTCTTTATAGAGAACTTCGAGAAGTACCGTGCTACCGCCTCACCGGATGTGATAGCGGCACTCCCCAAACTGGGCTAGGCAAGCAAAACAAGAGGGCGGCTCTCCTACTATACAGGAGAGCCGCCCTCTTGTGTTATCGGGGTGGCGAGACTTGAACTCGCGACCTCACGGTCCCGAACCGTGCACTCTACCAAGCTGAGCTACACCCCGTCTTGCGTACTTCTATAAGGCTCAAAGATTATACGCGAATTGAGGGGCGATGTCAAGAAAATGGGTGTGCCTAAATCAACTTGTTTAGTGTCCGTCAGTAGACCAGTGTACCTTGTCCTTCTCGACAGGCTGTAGGTGGATCACTCCATAGGTCGCTCCGACCTGGATAAGGTCAGGGTTCGTCTCATCTCTAGGAGTAGATACGATATTGATATGACTACCGTCCGCCTTTGCAATACGTAACACACTAGCCCATGTGATGTGCATATCTACTGCATTCCCCTCAATATGCCGTGAATCGAGTGCAGGGGGCGTACCTAGATTCTGTATGCCATACCCATTCACCATCTCTTTGGCAGACGTTTCCGATGCGGACTGCGTACCGTGCCACCACTCGATGTCAACACCAGTTTTGGGGGGAATGTGTTGTGCGTCTAAGTGCTCCTTGACGATTTTCCAAGACCAGTGCATCAGATATGCCCTTTCTGGGGGGCGAAGCGTTGCTGTAATAGTTACAGTTGCCCCTGCGTCGTGTAGTGCCTTTAAAAACCGTTGCACATTTGCCCGAAACACAGGTTCCAAATCATCTATCGAGTGGCTACCCGGAAATTTCGCCACCCAACTGGCTCCGCTCGGTGTTGCCATTACTCTTCCTCCTCGTTCTGTGGTAGTTCGCACTCGGGGTCGAGTTCACTATAACTACCATCAAAGTCAACCAAGGGTTTATCTAGTAGATCTGAGAGAAGTACTAGATAGGTCGTTAAATGGTGAGCGCAGAGTGGGTTGTTTTTTGCTTTACCTGTAAGGTCTAGAGTGTATTTGTTGCCTACGTGGTAGAAACTGCCTTCAATCTCGCTGACGACTGTAGATTCAAGTGCCTTCGGAATAAGGTCTTGATTAACCACGATTCTATCTGTATTCAGTATTCTTGAATTATACTCCTCTGCAAACTCTTTATCGCCCGGGCAGGGGCTTGCGAAGGTCACGGCTTTTAGATTTAGGGTGGTTTTGTTATATTGTGACCACTTGACACTCAGTTCACTCGCTAGAAGTGAGGTGAGTGCGCCCCCCAAACTATGCCCGGTAATCGTGATATTAGGGTTTCCAAAGTCTACGAGATAGTCTACGAGGCGTTTTGAGTGGGTGGAAGGACTCATTCGCAAAGTGGTGTAGAGGTTTGTAAAGCCCTCCTCCGTGTTGCCAGCATGGTGCACATACTTGGTAAATTTGACCTGCTTGGCATCTACATCCTGTAGCCACTCCTCTAAAGTAGAGGTTCCCCTGAAAACTACGAGGATCCCTCCCTCTCTATCTGAGGCTACATACCCTGCTACCGTCTCCTTTTTTGCCCAGAACCTCCACCATTGTCGATGGTTATCGTCCATATAAAACCATGCTGTAATGGTGTACGGGCACCACTCGGTTTGAGGTAGGTTCGCCTATTCACCCATATTTACGACCTTTTCTGCCCATCGTACCGCCAAACCTAATCGTATTGCGTTCTCTATATCCATTTTACACAGTCTCCTTGATGGTAATGCCACTCTGTTTGTTTTACATCTGTATTACGTGTACACTCGCCATTACGTTACAGAAGTTAAAGCCCGTTTTACACAATAGAGGCACGTTTTACATCCATTTGCTCGCCTATCTACGTAGGGTATAATCTTCTTTAGAAATCTCACCTTTTAGGAGTACCCACCCGTGTTCAAAACGACCCTTAAATCGCTTGTAGCAGTTGGTATGCTTGCGCTTGTCCTCACCGCAAACGCTCAGCAAAAGCCCACTGCACCCCCCAAAGCCCCCCCGCTTAGTGGTGGAGGTGGCGGGATGCAAGCCCCCTTTGCTGGCAAAGCCCCCAAAATGACGGTAGAGCAAGCACTACAGCAAGCCGTAAAAGCCGATGCCACCCTTGCGCCCCTAGAGAAAGCCTTCAAGTCTGCTGAAGAGAGCCTCAAGAAAAAGCCTAAAGATGCAAAAGCCAAAAAAGCGTATGTGGAAGCCTGTTACAAATACGGACACCAAGCGATGATTAACGGTAACAAACAGCCCCGTGTTCTCTACCGTGCCTCCCTTGCGCTTCTCCGCCGTGCCCTCAAGGTAGACCCCAAGCACGAACCCAGCAAAACCGACAAAGATACTATAGAGAGTATCTACAAAACCATGCCCGGTGGTATTCCCCAGTAGGAAACCATAACGGCTTGTTTTTTAAGGGCAGGGGCAAAAGCCTCAGCCCTTTTTTATGTCTAAATGCGTATGAAAATAGTGGATTGCGTAGGTAACTCTTTATTGTAGTGTTTCGTCTAAGCCCAGAGGAGTAAAACTATGCAATTTCGTGCTATCTGTGTCGCTTATCTACTGACCTTGCCCCTTCTAACTCTTGGGCAAGCCAACTCGCCAGCATCATCCGAACAAGGCTCTGCAACTACAACGGAAATCCGTGCCCTTATCGCTACCCCCGGACCTGCAGTGGATAGGTATATCTTTCATAAACGGGCATTACCGCCGGAGTGGGGCAAAGGGAGCCTTGCAGATATTGCCGCCGCAAAGCTCGTGAAAATTGGGGTAAGGGCGATTCCTTATGTTGTTGAGGAACTAGATAGTATTGAAGTGTGGCGGCGTACACTTAGTGCAGAGATATTAGGGCGCATTGGTGACAAAAGCGCAACCCCTGAGATTGTCAATCGGCTCTATATCGAACCCAACACTAACGTGCGTCTTGCCATGATAGCCTCGTTAGGAATGTTGGCAGATGAGAGAGCAGAGACGCTTCTCCTACAAACACTTAAAGACCCCGATACGGTGATACAATCGGCAGCCATGCTGGCTTTAGGAAAACTCCAGACCCCCAAAGCAACAGAGGCACTTACGGAGTTGATTTGGCTTCCCAAAGA
>OMJJ01000194.1 GCA_900299305.1 bacterium
CCGCGTGGCGCGATTATGCTGTGTCATGGCATGAATTCGCACCGGGGGAATATGCTTGGCTGGGCGGCTCCGTTGTGGGAGGCGGGTTTTAGCCTTCTGCTCTTCGACTTTCGTGCGTTTGGGCAGAGCGAAGGCGACCTCTCTACCGCCGGCTATCTGGAGCAGGGAGATTTGAAAGGGGCAGTAGACTACCTGAAATCGCGCTCCGACTCCGATACCCTTCCGATAGGCGTTTTTGGGTTTTCGATGGGGGGCGCAACGGCTCTGCTGGCTACCGCAAACGACGAACGTATCTCGGCGTGTGCTACTCTGGGGGCGTATGCTACGGTAGAGGGGGCAATTCTTCAGAGGTGTAAGCGTCATTTTGGGCGTTTGGCGCGTCCTGCGAGTTGGGGCATGAAACACTTGGGAAAGTGGCTAGGGTGGTTCTATGTAGAGCCGCGAAAGATTGTACCTCTTGCCACAGCCCCACAGATTGCACCGCGCCCCTGCCTCATACTGCATAGCACCGAAGATAGAATTATCGCCACTCAGGATGCACATGCGGTAGCAACCGCGATTGGGGATTCCGCAGAGTTACGCTACTTGCCTAACTCCGGACATAGCCATTTGGATTCTCAGAGCCAAGAGGTGGCTCAACAAACTCTCACGACTTTCTTTCTGGAGGCACTAGCAAAGCCTATCTCCGTGCCATAGTACGGGGCGTAATGCCCAAAGGAGTGCAAAACGATGAACAAAGCGGGTTTACAAGCCACAACCTACTGCCTATTTACCTCTAGCATCGTTATTCTTGTCGCGGGGCTTATCCGTATGCTCTTGCACCAAGACGGAATCCTCCATCTGGAGTATGGGGGAGTTCTTCTCCTTATTGCAGGGCTTATGCGGAGTAGTGAGCGCAAAAGCACCGCATGGAACGATGACCGTGACAGCCTTCTCTCTTTCCTAATCGCTCTTGTGGGGTGGTTTATGGTCATGGGGGGCGTGTGGCACCTCTTTTGGGGAACCCTTGCGGGGGCGGTAGGCTGGGAGTGGCAGTCCGCCATTTTGGAAGGCTCGGTACGTGTGGTGATAGGTGTAATGGTAGTGCGTATCGGACGCTGGTTTGTTGGGAGCGATAACTAGACACGGGTCTATTTACTGCCCCTATCTTCCTCTTCTCAGACTCTCTTTGTGACTCCTCTACTCTACGAAAAATCTCCTTATTGTCAGAAAACCACTATCATTGATAGAAAAAATAGGCTATAATAGATTGCTTTACAGAACAATAGGAGCCTCCTGAACTTATGAATATCTTGCGCGGATTGCTAGGTCGGTTCTCTAGGGATATGGGAATCGATTTAGGGACTGCCAATACCCTTGTCTATGTGCGCGGACGAGGGGTTTTGCTACGTGAACCCTCTGTGGTTGCGATAGATAGAGATACCAAACGCCCCCTTGCCGTAGGAGAAGAGGCAAAGCGGATGTTGGGGCGTACCCCCGGCTCTATTATCGCAACACGCCCCCTAAAAGATGGAGTTATCGCCGACTTCGAGCAGACAGAGCAGATGATTCGCTACTTCATTCAGAAGATACATCACCGCTCTATGTTTACCGCTCCCATGGTGGTTATCGGCATCCCTTCGGGGGTTACGGAGGTGGAGAAACGCGCTGTAAAAGAGGCATCTAAAAAGGCGGGGGCGAAAGAGGTCTATGTTATTGAGGAGCCTATGGCGGCGGCAATTGGTTCTGGGCTTCCTATTGCCGAACCTACCGGCTGTATGATTGTAGACATCGGCGGAGGCACAACGGAGGTTGCGGTTATCTCGCTGGGTGACATCGTTACGGCGCGTTCGGTGCGTGTTGCTGGCGATGAGATAGACGAGGCGATAACCAACTATGTTCGGCGTACCTACAACCTCTCCATAGGAGACCGTACCGCAGAAGAGGCAAAGTTCGAGGTCGGTTCTGCGTTTCCCACCACTCAGGAGAGAACCTTAGAGGTGCGTGGTCGTGACCTGATTAGCGGTCTCCCTCGTAGTGCCATCATCTCTAGTAGTGAGGTGCGCGAAGCGATTCAAGAGCCGATAAACGCCATTATAGAGGCGGTAAAAGTGACCCTTGAAGGCACTCCTCCCGAACTCGCGGCAGACATCTACGAGCGGGGTATCGTATTGGCAGGAGGCGGCGCGTTACTGGAAGGGCTGGACGAACTGATTATGCGTGAGACGGGTATGCCCGTGCATATCGCCCCCGACCCGCTCTCGTGCGTGGTACTAGGAACGGGGAAAGTACTAGAGAGTTTGGAGAGTAACCCTCTACTCCGCAAGGTACTCAAGTCGTAATTGGTGCAAGGTACGCACCACTTCACGTATAGAAAAACCTGCTGTTCTTTGACTAAGGATTGGAGGGTACAATAGGCTAGTGAACCATGACACTGCTTTCAAGCACCTACTCACGACTTTCTTTGTAGAGTTCCTTCAAGCCTTTCTGCCAGAAGTGGCTACCTATGTAGACACCCATACTCTGGAGTTCCTCGATAAAGAGGTTATTTCCAGAATCACCGCAGACAGCAAGAAACGTGAGGCAGATCTCGTTGTCAAAGCCAAGTTCAAGGGAGAAGAGACCTTCTTCTTGGTTCATGTAGAGAACCAGTCCCGACGCGAGAAGGACTTCCCCAAGAGGATGTTTCGCTACTTCTCACGGTTGCATGACCAGTACAACCTGCCGGTCTATCCCATTGCTCTGTTCTCTTACGATACTCCGCGTACTCCCGAACCCAATACCTATCGGGTGGTGTTTCCCAATAAGAGAGTGCTGGAGTTTGAGTACAGTGTGGTGCAGTTGAATCAGTTGTCTTGGCGTTCGTTTCTGGGTCAACCCAATCCCGTAGCGACGGCACTGATGGCGAAGATGCAGATTGCGTCAGGAGACCGTTGGCGTGTGAAGTTGGAGTGTGTTCGTCTGATAGTGTCTATGCACCTCGACCCAGAGAAGTTGCAGTTGATATGGGCATTTGTAGAGGGGTATTTGCCGCTTACGGAAGCAGAGACCTTAGTGTATGAGCGTGAGTTTGCAAACTTACCTCAAGAAGAACAGGAGGCGACAATGGAACTAACCACAAGTTGGGAGCGTAAAGGGATACAACTCGGCAAAGAGCAAGGGATACAACTCGGCAAAGAGCAAGGGATACAACTTGGTAAAGAGCAAGGGATACATGATGGAAAAGCCCTGCTTTTATCCCAAATGGTAGAAAAGCGTTTTGGGAGTATTTCTGCAGAGTTACAAAGAGAGATAGAAAGCCTCTCCACAGACCAACTAGACCATTTCGGTCTGTCATTGCTGGGCTTCCACTCGCTTGCAGACCTCGAAGCGTGGTTCGCTCACGGCTAATCGTAAACAGGAGAGCCTTCTGTTCTATAGAGGGGAGGCAACTATTCCCTTGACAATTCGCCGTTCGGATAGTACACTTTCACTATACTTTCTATAAGACCGACCTGCCTGTTGAGGGGGTCGGTCTTATACCATAACGCAACGCAAATAGAAGGAAGAGCAGGACAGGAGATTATGTTACTGGGAACGCAGAGCGTAAACGCTCAGGGGCATCTGGAAATCGGAGGGTGTGATACCGTAGAACTGGCAAAAGAGTTCGGTACTCCGCTCTATGTAATAGATGAGGCGACCATTCGCGCCAACTGCCGTAACTACAAGGCGGCTTTCGATAAACGCTACCCCCAAAACAGAATCTACTACGCAAGCAAAGCCTTCCTTACCCTCGCTACTGCCCGTATCGTGATGCAAGAGGGGCTGAATATGGATGTCGCCTCGATGGGCGAACTCTATGTTGCGCTACAGGCGGGTTGTCCTCCAGAACGCCTTGCGATGCACGGCAACAACAAGTCTTTGCGTGAACTAGAGATGGCAGTTGAGACTGGTGTGGGGCATATCGTAATAGATAACTTCTTAGAGATAGAAGTGCTGGCGGGAGTGGTAAAAAATGCCAACCGCAAAGTAGAGGTGCTTATTCGTGCAACCCCCGGCGTTGACCCACATACCCACCGCCTGATTCGTACTGGGCAAGCCGACACTAAATTTGGGTTGAATATCGCAGATGGTTCCGCTCTCAAAGCGGTGAAGCGTATCCTCGAAATCCCCGAACTCAGTTTTCAGGGTGTACACTGCCACATCGGCTCTCAACTCCTCGACTCGGAGACCCACGAGCAAGCCGTTGAGATTATGGTCAACCTGCTGGCTACCATTCAGAAAGAGACGGGGATTACGGTTCCCGAAATCAATATCGGAGGAGGCTTGGGGGTGCGCTACCTCTCTAGTCACGAGCCTCCCTCTTATGATGCGTTTGCAGAGCGAATTACCAACTCTCTCAAGAGTGCTCTGGACAGAGCAGGTATTGCGTACCCTATTTTGGGACAAGAGCCGGGGCGCGCGCTCGTCGCGGAAGCGGGAACCACACTCTACACTATCGGCTCTATCAAAACCGTACCCACTACCGAACAGGCAGGAAAGCGTACTTATGTTGCGATAGACGGTGGAATGTCCGACAATCCACGCCCACAACTCTACGAATCGGTGTACGAGTGCATGGTCGCAAACAAAGCAGACCAGACCGCCGACAACATCGTAACCATTGCTGGTAAGCACTGCGAGACGGACATTCTTATCTGGAATACGCCCATTGCCCAACCAGAGACAGGCGACATTCTTGCGGTTCAAACCACTGGGGCATACAACCACGGTATGGCAAGCAACTACAACCGTTTTCTGCGCCCTGCCGCAGTACTCGTTAATGAGGGCAACGCAGACATCATCGTAGCCAGAGAGCGGCTGGAGAACCTGACACAAAATGAGGTTCTCCCCGAACGCCTGAAAGGGTAGAAAGAGGAGTTATGGAAGGTAGCCCCCGCCTCGAAAACTTTGTGATTGGCTTGATAGTACTCGTTATCAGTATCTCGCTTCACGAATTCGGTCATGCCATCTCTGCCGACAAACTCGGCGACCCCGGACCGAGACGCGCAGGGCGCATTACCCTCTATCCAGGGGCGCACCTCGACCCCTTCGGATTTCTTATGATTTGCTTCACAATGTGGGCAGGTTTTGGGCTAGGTTGGGGGCGACCCGTTATGGTGGATTCCCGCTACTTTGGGAACCCACGCAAGGGCATGGTGATTACTTCGCTTTGTGGACCACTAATGAATCTGGCGTTGGCACTGGTGTTTGGGCTACTGTTGCGAGTACTGATTATGACGGGGCAAGTCACCGCGATTCCCCTACTGAGTCGCTTCGCGCTCCAGTTTCTCGTTATCAACCTGAGCCTGATGTTCTTCAACCTCATTCCTATTCACCCTCTGGACGGCGGCAAAATCCTCAGCGGACTGATGCCTCTTAGCCTCTCGGAGAAGTTCGATAGCATGATGTGGCAGTGGGGTCCCATCATTCTCCTTGTCTCCTGTTTTTCGGGGGCAGGGTTTTTAAGTTCGGTGATTTCACCCGCCGTGATAAGTGCGGTTGAGTTTATTTTAGGTAAGTCGTAAAGGAGACGATAATCGCGTGGCAGAGACCTCTAACGCTCGGAAGCGTATACTCAGCGGAATGCAACCCACAGGTACGGGCGCACTCCACATTGGCAACCTTGAGGGTGCACTTCGTAACTGGGTGCGTATGCAGGACGAGTACGAGATGTACTGCTGTATTGTGGACTGGCACGCCCTTACCACACGCTACACCGAATCGGGAGAGATATGGGAGGCGTGTTTGCAGGTTGCCGCGGACTACCTTGCGGCGGGTATCGACCCCAAGAAAGCCCCCGTGTTTGTGCAGAGCCAAGTAAAAGAACACGCAGAACTCCACCTCCTTCTCTCGATGATAACCCCGTTGGGCTGGCTAGAACGCATCCCCTCCTTTAAGGAGAAGCGAGACATTATGGTAGAGAAAGGCGAGGGCGACGAGAGCATCTCTTATGGCTTGATGGGCTATCCGTGCTTGCAAGCGGCAGATATTCTTCTCTACCGTGCTCATGCCGTTCCGGTAGGTAAAGACCAAGCCGCGCACCTCGAAATCTCGCGTGAAATCGCCCGACGTTTTAATCGTCTGTACGGGGATGTCTTCCCAGAGCCACAGTCGCATATTAGCGAAACGACGGCGGTAGTTCCCGGTCTGGACGGGCGCAAAATGAGCAAGTCCTACGGAAACGCTATCTATATGGCAGACAGCGCAGACGAAGTGAAGCAGAAGGTAATGAACGCCTTCACCACTCCCACCAAACTACGAAAATCCGACCCCGGTATCCCCGAAAGTTGTGTGGTGTGCCAACTGCGCCGCGTCTACGACCCTGAAGGGTATCTTACTTCTTGGGATGAGGATAGAGCTGGTGAGCGTGGTTGTGTACAGAGCAAGCGGGAGCTGGTGGACATTCTGAACGCGGCACTAGAACCCATTCGCCTAAAGAGGCAGGAGATACTGGCAGACCGCGCCGAACTGGAACGTATCCTCGCCGACGGGGCAGACCGCGCCCGTGAGACCGCCGAAAACACCATGCGCCTCGTGCGTTCAGCAATGGGGTTTAAGTAGCGGAGTCACCTCTAAACGCCTATGACACGCGCTCACCTTATCGCCCTACAAGCCGCCTGTGAAGCGGAGATGGACTTATCGGTGTGTAGCGGGTGCGTGGCGTGTAGCCTACGCTGTGCGAAAGGGGTTCCGGCTACCCATGCAGAGTGGCAAACCCTGCAAACCTATATCGCAAACCTCTCTGAAACCGACTACGCCTCTCTACAAGAGGTACTCACTCAGAACAAAATGGTGGACTTGGGAGACGAGGTGAGCGTGGAGATGTGCCGCTACTGGAACGTTACCACCCAAACCTGTGCGGTCTACTCTGCCCGTCCGCTTGTCTGTAGGTTGCTAGGTCATGTGGAGTGGCTACCCTGCCCCATCGAAAAAGTAACGCACCTCGTTCCCACCTCAAAAGCACTCGCGCTTATGCAGGCATACTCCCAAGAGGAGCGGCGCACCTTTGAAGAGTGGGAACGATAGCCCTTCCGCAAAAATTTCTCCACACTCAACAAGAAAAAATCGATTCTAACGCCAAAATACCGAATACTCGGTAGGAAATGCGCCCCACAGTCTCGAACTCTCCTTCGTAAGTTACCATCTCATCATCCCATTTTCGAGAGCATCCCATTCTTATGAACACACCGCAAGTACTCTGTGCTGGAATTCTTGTTGCCGATATTTTTGTCCCCCCTATGCCGCGCCTTCCCGCTTCAGGAGAGTTGGTCGCTACCAACGACTTTCTACTAGAGACCGGAGGCTGTGCCGCCAATGTAGCCACGGGGCTTGCCCGACTAGGCGTAACCACTTCGATCAATGGGGTGGTAGGACAAGACAGTTTTGGCGACTTCCTTCTGCAAACCCTTACCGCTCGTGGTATTGATATGACTCCGGTACGCCGTAGTTCCTCCTTCGGAACCTCCAAAACCGTGGTACTGCCCGTAATAGGCGATGACCGCCGCTTTATTCATACCTTTGGAGCCAATAGCGACTTTAACGAAAACGATATTGTGCTAGATAACCTAAAGCCGGGTGATATTTTCTATTTGGGAGGGCTACTCATTATGCCCGCCCTCAAGAGTGAAGGGGTGGCACGTCTCTTTGCAGAGGCAAAAAGCCGAGGTATCACCACTGTTCTGGATGTGGTGGTTCCGGTGGGAGATGCTACCGCCGCTTGGGAGTACCTCTGCAACATCCTGCCTCATACCGACCTCTTTATGCCCAACGACGAGGAGGCGCACGCGCTTACCGGAGAGGCGGATGTGGAAAAACAGGCAGAACGCTTCTTGGCGCAAGGCTGCCAAACGGTGGTTATCACACAGGGCGCAAAGGGAACACTGCTTGCTACCCAAGAGACCTCCCTCTACGCTGATACCTACCCCATCACCTTTGTAGACGGCTCTGGCTCTGGAGATGCTTTCGCCGCGGGTTTCCTTACAGGGCTGGTAGAGCAGTGGGATATAAGGCGTACCCTCTCTTTTGCGAGTGCCATAGGTGCTTCTGCGTGTACCAAGCTCGGCTGTACTACCGGAGTCTTTAACCGAGAAGAGGCAGAGCGTTTTATGGAGGAACACACACTTGCTATCTCTGAAAAAAGCCGCTAAATAGAAAGAGACAGAACGCGATGCCGCTAACCTCGCTGCGTGAGATGATGCAACACGCACAACAGAACCAATACGGAATAGGCTACTTCGAGGCGTGGGATACCTACTCTATGGAAGCCGTACTAGAGACGGCACAAGAGGAGGCTTCTCCGGTTATCTTAGGATTTGGGGGCATGATGCTCGACTCGGCGTGGCTAGATGGTGGTGTCTCTCTATTGGGTGCTATCGGAAGCCACTATGCCCACCAGTCAACGGTTCCGGTGTCTCTCCTTCTCAATGAGGCACAGACACTTTCTCAGGTGGTGCTAGGAATCGAGGCGGGTTTCAATGCGGTGATGCTGGATACCTCTGCGTGGGAGTGGGAGGCGGCGGTACGCACCGTTGCCGAGTTGGCGCAGATAGCCCACGCACGGGATGTAACGGTAGAAGCGGAGTTGGGACGCTTGCCCGATGCCACCGCCACAGGTATCGACGACTCTACTGCCCACCTCACCGACCCTGACCTTGCAGAGCAGTTTGTAGCATTGACAGGTACAGACTGCCTTGCGGTCTCTATAGGCAACGTCCACCTGCTCACGGCACACTACGCGCCTATCGACCCGCTCCACTTAGAGAAGATACACGCAAAAGTCTCTGTGCCTCTCGTGATTCATGGGGGAACCAGTTTCCCTCCCGACGCTATCCCACACGCAGTAGCGCACGGGGTTGCCAAGTTCAATGTTGGGACAACGCTTAAAAAAGCCTACTTGGAAGGCGTTCAGAACGCCCTAGAGAGTTCCAAAAATCTTAGCGTCCACGACCTTCTCGGTTCGCACAAGCCTGCCGACCTCTGCGAAGCGGGGAAACAAGCCATGAAAGAGCGGGTGCGCTCACTTATTCGTCTTTATGGCAGTGCTGGTAAAGCCTCATAGAAAAGGAAGAACGTGTTGGTGACAACTTCGATAGAACCCCCTACTCGTGCCGAACTTCTGCACCTCTACCACGAGATGCTTCTTATTCGCCGCTTTGAAGAGCAGTGCAACGCGCTCTTTTTGCAGGGCAAAATCCCTTCCACGCTCCACCTCTACATAGGTCAAGAGGCGGTAGCAGTGGGAGTCTGTTCGGCACTCCGCCCCGACGACTTCGTGTTAGGAACCCACCGCCCCCACGGTCACGCACTGGCAAAAGGGGTCTCTTCCCGCTCTATTATGGCGGAACTGTTTGGGAAAGTGACGGGCTGTTGCAAAGCGAAAGGCGGCTCGATGCACGTAGGCGATATGGCAGTAGGAATGTTCCCCGCTATCGCCATTGTGGGGGCGAACGCTCCTATCGCGGTGGGGTCGGCTCTCTCAGCGAAGATGCGGGGAACCCAACAGGTAACGATTGCCTTTTTTGGTGAGGGCGGCTCGAATGAGGGGGCGGTACACGAGGCGATGAACATGGCGGCGATATGGCAGTTGCCCGTTCTCTTCATCTGCGAAAACAACCTGTACGGTGCTTCTACTCCCATTTCGCAGGTGGTAGCCGTGGAGAATGTGGCAGACCGCGCCGCCGCCTATGGGATACCGGGAGTGATAGTAGATGGTAACGACGTTCTTGCGGTGCAGGAAGCCACTCGTATTGCGGTAGAACGTGCGCGAGAAGGTAAGGGCCCCACTCTGTTGGAGTGTAAAACCTATCGGCTTTGCGGTCACTCTCGTAGTGATGCGTGCAACTACCGTACCCGCGACGAGGAGGCAGAGTGGCGAGACAAAGACCCACTGGTTCGCCTAAGCAGGTATATCACCGAAGTAGCCCAACTTGCCACTGCTGAGGAGATTGCACAGGTGGCAGAGGAGGTAGAGGCGATAATGCAGGACGCTATTAATTTTGCCGAAGAGAGTCCGGAACCTCAACCTGAAGAGGCTCTGCTACACGTCTTTTGGGAGGGTAACTAGATGCCAGAGATGACCATTGCAGAGGCACTACGCGAAGGGATTCGGGAAGAGATGCGGCGCGACCCTAGCGTCTTCTGTTTGGGAGAGGATATTGGTATTCCGGGAGGCTTTGGGGGGGCGTTTACGGTTACGCTAGGGCTTTCCGACGAGTTTGGGCATGACCGTATCTTAGATACTCCTATTTCGGAGATAGGGATTGCAGGGGTCGCTATCGGAGCTGCCATGACAGGGATGCGCCCCATTGCAGACGTTCAGTATGGCGACTTCCTCTTCTGTATGATGGATCAACTCGCAAACCAAGCCGCCAAAATGACCTATATGTCGGGTGGAACGGTAAAGGTTCCTCTTGTCATGCGTGCGCCCGTTGGCTCTACCCGCCGCGGCTCTCAGCACGCGCAGAGCCTAGAGGCGTTCTTTACCCATATTCCGGGCTTAAAGGTGCTTGCGCCCTCTACGGCGTATGATGCCAAAGGGTTACTAAAGAGTGCTATTCGGGACGATAACCCCGTGCTTATCTTCGAGCATAAACTGCTCTATGGTAGCAAGGGGGGACGCTCCGAGAAAGGTGCGTTGACGGCAGTAGGTGAGGTTCCTTCGGAAGACTATGTGGTTCCTATCGGCAAGGGAGTGGTACGGCGCACGGGTAAGGATGTGACGATTGTGGGCAAACTTCTCACCGTGTACCGTGCGCTGGAAGCGGCGCAAGAGTTGGCACAAGAGGGCATCGAAGCCGAAGTGATAGACCCTCGAACTCTGATACCACTGGATAAGGAGATAATTCTCGAATCGGTGCGTAAAACAGGTAGGCTTGTGGTGGTGGAGGAGGACAACATCACGCATGGCTGGGGGGCGGAGATAGCCGCCATGGTAGCAGAAGAGGCGTTCTTCTATCTGGATGCCCCTATTAAGCGGGTTGCCGCGCCCGATACTCCCCCTCCCTTTGCTCCCCCTATGGAGGCGTTCTACGTGCCAAGTACGGCGCGGGTCGTCTCTGCTGTCAAGTCGCTTTTCTGAGGAGAGAACATGGCAACCGATGTAATAGTTCCTCCTCTTGGCACTACGGTAGATACCCTCACCCTCATTGCGTGGTACAAGCAAGAAGGGGACGCGGTTCTAAAAGACGAGCCGCTCTTTGTGGTAGAGACCGATAAGGCGACGCTTGATGTGGAGGCTCCGGCAAGTGGCAAACTCCACTCACTCTCGGCACAGGCAGGAGATAGCGTTACGGCACTAAGCCGTATTGCGGTTATCAGCGCAGAAGGTGAGGTTATCAAGCCGCCCACCCCGAATCTGTCACCCAAACAAGCCCCTACTACAAAAGCCGAAGCCCCTAAGCCAACGCCCCCACCCCCGCCAAAACCGACCTCTCTGAAGCGTATCTTTATTAGCCCCAGAGCAAAGCGGCTAGCAGAATCGCGGCAGGTAGTTTGGCAAAGCTTGAAGGGAACCGGTCCCGAAGGCGCGATTGTGGAGCGCGATGTAAACGTCTATCTGGAGAGACCCGCTTTCACTCCTACCCTCTTGCCTGTTACGTTGACCACAGAGGCAGAGGTGACGGAGTTGGTAGCCCTAAAAGAGCGTCTACAGACGATGGGGGCAGGTGTCTCTTATGAGGCACTCTGGATGCTACTCCTAGTACGCGCCCTAAAAGGATATCCTAAAATGAACGCGACTCTGGAAAGAGATACCGTTACGCATTGGGAACCGATACACTTGGGGATTACGGTGGAAGAGGGCGACGATTTGCGCCTTGCGGTGCTACCAAATACCGATAAGCAGAGCCTGAAAACAGTTCTACAGGCATTGGAGCTGATGCCTACCGACAGCCCCGAAAAACCGACGTTTGCGATTACTAATCTCGGTGAGTTGGGTATCGATTCGTTTACGCCCGTTGTCGCTATGCCGAACTGTCCTTTGCTTGGTATCGGACGCATTAAACCTCAAAACGGGGGCAACTACTCGGTATGGCTTAGCCTCACTTTCGACCCGCGACTTGTGGGCAGTGGCTTGGCGGCACGTTTCCTAAACTCGTTCGCCAAATCGTTACAAAATCCACTGTTTGCCCTACTCTAACAAAGGAGGAGTACAACCTCGATGAAGAGTTGTTACGAACTTTCGACGCTATCCTGGACGCTTTCCGGCTGGACACCCTACCTCTGGCAACTGCTTCGCACGATGGAGATAGGAGTGCTAAGTACTGCGGAGGTCGCCCCTATTCCTGCGCCTGTACCCGGCTCGGTGCAGTGTGCCTTGCGGGATGCGGGGCTACTTCCCGACTGGAATCTGGCAGAGGCATCCCGCGAGTGTGAATGGGTCGAAAATAGGCACTGGATATACGAGACCATTCTACCTACCGAATGGCTTCCCTCCGACAAAACCGTTCATCTACACTGCGAAGGGCTAGACTATAATGGTTGGGTCTACCTAAATGGAAGCGAGGTAGGGCAGTTTTGCGGAACGCACGTCCCTCATCGTTTCGACCTTACCTCCCACATAAAGGCAGGAGAGAACCGCCTCCGTATCGTCTTTGACCTCCCTCCCCGTTGGCTAGGACAGTTTGGGTATACCTCTCAAGTACGCGAATGGAAAACGCGCTTCAACTACGCTTGGGACTGGATTCCGCGTATAGTACAACTGGGTATCTGGGACGCTATTCGACTAGAAGTAACCGAAGGAGGCGTACTGGAAGAGGTGCGCTGTACCACCGATGCCGACCTTGCTACAGAAACGGGGATTTTGCGGGTTACGGGGAAGGTATCCGCAACCTCAGAAGACTCTATCTACCTCGCTTTGGAGCAGAACGAAACTCTTTTGCGTGAAGTAGAGGTATCTATAGAGGAGTTTGGCAAGAACGGAGTCTTATGGAGTAGCCTTCCGGTAGCCCTCTGGTATCCCAACGGAATGGGAGAGCAACCCCTCTACACCCTTACCGTACAACTTAGGAACCGCGAAGGCAAAGTGCAGGATAGCACAACGCGGCAGGTCGGCTTTCGGAATATCGTATGGGAGTCCTGCGAAGGTGCCCCCGAAGGTGCAGACCCTTGGATATGTGTCGTAAATGGGAAGCGCGTTTTCTTGCAGGGAGTCAACTGCCCTCCTATGCTTCCCAACTATGCCGATACCACCGAAAAGGCATATCAAGAGCG
>OMJJ01000195.1 GCA_900299305.1 bacterium
GACTACGATAACGACGGTAAGCCCGATTTGGTGGTCGCTACGTTTCAGCAAGAGCCTAAATCGGTGTACCATAACCTAGGGGGCGGGGTCTTTGAGGAACACTCTACCGAACTTGGGGTTGCAGGCATTACACGCCCTTACGTTGCGTTTGGGGTTAAGTGGTTCGACTACGATAACGACGGGTGGCTCGACCTCGTGTTTGCCAATGGACACGTTCAAGATAACATCAAAGACGTAGAGAACGCCGTCTATCGCCAACCCGCGCAGATACTCCACAACGAAGGGGGTACTAAGTTCACTGACGTAGGGGCGCAACTCGGCTCTTTTTTCCTAAAGAAAATCGTAGGCAGGGGGTTGGCTGTTGGTGATTTCGACAACGACGGCAAGAGCGACATTCTTTTTGTAGATAGCGAGGGAGAGCCGATACTGCTTCATAACCGCGTACCCAATACAGGGCACTGGCTTGGCTTGAAACTGGTGGGAACCAAGAGTAACAGGGACGGAATTGGGGCGAAAGTAACCGTGATTGCAGAGGGGCAGAAGCGGGTTCGCTACTGCTCTACCGATGGTTCCTACCTCTCTGCTTCGGATGTACGGGTTCATGTTGGGCTAGGAAAAGCCACGCAAGCCGATGTTGTGGTGCGATGGCCAAGTGGGACAACCAACACCTATAAGAGCGTTTCGATAGACCGCTACCTCACACTGAAAGAGGGCGAAAACACACCTAAGCCTTGATGTGTACGCCCCCGATTGCCCTACAAACCTAGGGCAATGGCATCACTTTGAGATAAGAGGCTTACTTACTTTACGGTATAGCTAGCGGATTAGCCCTCATCCTGTCCTTTCAGGACATCCTTGCCCCCAAGTTTGGGGGAAGGAGGATACAACTGTAAGGTTTTCTTGTTACAAGCAAGGCATACCTGCACAAAAAGGCTACTACCGGACTATACAGGGCATTCGCCTCTTCGCCCAAACTTGGGAGAAGAGGTTGGTGATGAGGGCTAATACCTAACAGTACCTCGTACCCAGGAGTAATGCGATTGCCCTAACTACTTGAGCGTCTCTAGTGTGGTAATGTTCCACTCCAAGAACGCCTCTTTGCGTGGGTGAATCAGTACCTCTACGTTGGGCTTGCCCTCTCCAAACTTGGTAAGCCCTTCGGGAGTCACCTCTACATGGCGCATCTCGCTATCACAAAAGGGAACTCCTGCCGCCCATGCCGCCGCTACTCCATCGAAGAGGGTAGGGACGTTGTTGCCCCAGAGGTAGGTAAGAGCCGCAAGCGCGTCGGTTGTGGGGGTTCCATGTGCGTAGAGCCGTTTCTGGTGTTCTACCGAAAACTGCATCATGGTCGTTGCTTCTAGCCCCGCCATGGTGAGGGGAACACCGCTCTCGTACACGATTTTTGCGGCGGGAGGGTCACAGCGGATATTCCATTCGATAACGGGCGGTGCCTGATTGTTGTATCCCACATAGACCGCGCCCCCCATAATAACGATACGCTTGAGTTTGCTTTTTACCTCTGGGTACTTGGTAAAGAGGTCGGCAAGATTGGTAAGCGCACCTATCGCAACGACTGTTACTTCACCGGGGTTACGCTCGATGGTCTTTCGCAGAAACTCCACCGCCGGCTCTTTCTTGATAGAACGTGAGTGGTAGTCCTTTGCCCATGCGTACTGCTCCCGAATCTTCTGCACACCTTCGCGCCCCGCGTGTACGGGAACATCGCCATGCCCCATCACTTTCAGCAGTTTCGCGGTGAGTTGGGCGCGTTTTGCGGTCTCTCCAAAGGTCGTCGTGACCCCTAGCAGTGTTACGTTTTTCTGTGCGACCAGTACCGCCAGTGCGTATGCGTCGTCAATATCGTCCCCTATATCCGTATCCAAAACGATTTTCACTGGTTCCGCAACCTTATCCGCGCCTTGTATGCGTGTCATGAGCATTACTCCGTAAAGTGTAAGTGTAGAAAGTAGTATGGTCTTATCCTCCAATAGTCTAGTTATATCCCCATTACTAAAAATACAGGACACAACAAGGTTTTTGTAGTTCTGTTGTCGTATCATTTCGACGAGAAACTCGCTATTCCTGCCTTGAACGTTGGAGGGGAACCATGTTGACCCAAATTCGCCTTGTTTTTACTCTTGCACTGCTTAGTTTAGCCTGTCCGATGCTGGCGCACACCCATCGGATGCCCCTGCCCTATAAGGTGACAGTGGCTCAAGACGTGATAGAGCCGCTCGCCCCTTCACAAGTTCAGATGACGGGCTATCTGGGGCAGAGGGTAAATGCAAACGCACAAAACCGCCTCCTGCTTGCCGTAGACCTCAAGCCCCTGCTGGAAGGCTATCAACACCGTCCGGGCAACCACCCTTGGATTGGAGAGCATATCGGGAAGTGGCTTCATGCGGCTACGTTGGCGTGGTCGTATACGGGGGATGCACGTCTAAAAGAGAAGTTAGATAGCGCAGTAGGCACTCTGATTTCTACACAAGAGGCGGACGGCTATCTAGGAACCTACGTTAAGGAGAAGCGTTTTGGGCTGTACGAGGGGGCGGATTGGGATGTGTGGTCACACAAGTACAACCTTATCGGTCTGCTTTCCTACTACCAGTACACAGGCTCTCCTGCGGCACTCGACTGCTGTAAGCGCATGGGAGACCTGCTTATTAACACCTTTGGGAAGGGCAAAAAGAGTATCCGTTCGGCGGGAACCCATATCGGTATGGCGGCGACCAGCGTTTTAGAGCCTATCGTCTTGCTGTACCGCAACACAGGAGAGAGACGCTACCTCGACTTTGCGAAGTATATTGTCGATTCGTGGGAAGAGGAGGGTGGGGCGCACGTTCTGAGTACCCTCACCAAACTGGGGCGAGTAGACAAAACCGCGAACGGCAAAGCCTACGAGATGCTCTCGAATCTGGTAGGACTGTGCGAACTGTACCGTGCTACGGGGGAGAGTAAGTACCTTGTTCCCGCGCAAAACGCTTGGAAAGACATTGTAGCCAACCAACTCTACCTGACAGGAACCGCCAGCCATTTCGAGCATTTCCACGCCCCGCACGATTTACCCAACAAACCCGGTGCAGATATTGGCGAAACCTGCGTCACGGTGACATGGATACAACTAAACACCCAACTTCTACGTCTGACCGGAGAGGCGAAGTACGGACACGAACTAGAACGCTCTTACCTTAATCATCTTATGGCGGCGCAACGCCCCGATGGTAGAGAGTGGGCATACTACACCTCACTAGAGGGTACAAAGCCCTACGGACCCGGCATTAACTGCTGTGTGTCCAGCGGTCCGAGGGGGATGGCTATGGCTCCCCAGATGGTCTTCTTTATGCGGCACACAAACAAAGGTATGGCGCACATCTTCATCAATACGTTTGAGACCGCCAAAGCGACATTAGACTATCTGGGAACGCCCGTCACCATTGAACAGGTGAGTGAACTTCCCTTTAGGGGAGAGGTGAGCCTACGCATACGTGCCGCCAAGCCGGTTTTAATAGGTTTTGATATACGTATCCCTCAATGGGCAGAAGGTATTACTGCGGAAGCGAATGATGATAGCGGACATCATGTTGTGACGGATGTAAAGGAAGGGATGCACTACGAGTATGGGCTATTTCGAGATATGACTTTCCGCTTTCATATCCCGCTGAAACCGCGTCTTATCAACGGCTCATACTCTAACAAGGGCTTACAGGCACTCGCTTACGGCTCTTTGGTAATGGCGTACAACGATACTGCCCAGAAGGGCTTGCCCATACCCCGAAGCCTAACCTTTCCCGCTACCCTGCCCAAGTTGACTGTAACGAATGTCAACTCCATTCCTACCCTCAAAGTCCCCCTGAAAGATGGTACAGAGACACGCATGGCGACATTTGTACCTTTTGGATTTGCGGGGGCTACCGGAGAGAACTACAAGATATGGCTGAACGCTTTCGGTACAAAAGTCGCCGCAACACCCTCCCTACTTAGCAGTGGAGAGGAGTCCCGCTCACGTACCGGCAACGCAAACGGCTCTATCAACGACTACGACAAAGACACCTTTGTAGTCACCTTCGACAATACCAAAAAGCCCGAAGACTGGTACGCCATTACCCTACCGAAACAGACTAAGATTCAGAAAGTGGTATATGCTCACGGCAAAAGTTTCCACGATGGGGGTTGGTTCGATAGCACAACAGGCAAACCGCGCATCGAAGTACAGGAGACACTCGGCGGTGCATGGAAGCAGGTCGGGGTGCTAGAGACCTATCCCGATACCACCGCCACCGACTCGAAAGGTTTGAAGAGTGGAGAGATGTTTACGCTAAACCTTACTACACCGCTAAAAATCGTCGCAATACGGGTGATAGGCACTCCTGCCTCTGGGGATAACCTCAACCAGAGTTTCTCGTCGTGTGCCGAACTACAGGCGTTTTTTAAGTAGGTTGGCACTAGGTATTCACTTTACGCCGTAGTAAGAGGGTTAGCCCTCATTCTGTCCTTGCAGGACATCTTTCCCCCAATTTGGGGGAAAGAAAAGCGAGAGAGGTATTCCCGTTATCAGAAAGGTGTACCTGTACAAAAAGGTAACTAC
>OMJJ01000196.1 GCA_900299305.1 bacterium
CTATTTGCCACTAGCAACTTGAGTTATTCTAAATCAAAATAAAGAAAGTCGTAACGTATGGCGGCACTAACTCTCTCCGAAGAGACCTATCTCGATAAGATTCATGGTGCGTGGCTTGGTAAGAGCATCGGGCTAACGCTTGGGGCGGGTACACGGGGGCAACTTACCCCCAGTTTTCTGGACTACTACGTCCCTGTACCCGGTCAACCTGTAGCTAGCGTAGCCCTCGATATTCCTCTGCTCTGGCTACAACTGCTAGAGAGCGCAGGAGTGCGCCCTAGCCATGAAGAGATGGCGATTGCATGGCTCGAAGGTTTGGACTACGCCCAAGAGGAGATAGGCTACGCCACCCTCAACTTACAGCGCGGCTTACCGCCCCCCGCCTCCGGTGCACACTCCAACTGGTTCCGAGATAGTGCGCTAGGCATGGCTCGCGCCGACTTCTGGGCACTAATAGCCCCCGGCTCTCCCCAACTCGCCGCAAACTACGCCTATAAAGATAGCACGATAGACCATGCCGAAGAGGGCGAATGGGCGGCGATGTTCCTTGCGGGGCTGATGAGTGCCGCCTTCTTTATCTCCGATACCTTTACCCTGCTCACCATCGGTTTGTCGATGATACCCCGCACTAGCCGCACTGCCCGCGCTGTAAAAGCGGCACTCGCGGCAGGACAACGCGGTGCAACGTGGTTTGAAGCACGAGAGAGCGTTCTTATAGAGTGCGGGGGCAAAAACTTCTCGGATGTCGCCCCCAATATCGGCTTCTTTACGATAGGGGTACTCTACGGACTCAACGACTTTGGCGACTCCCTCTGCGCCGCCATCAACTGCGGCTACGACTCCGAATCGGTGGGAGCGGCTATCGGCGCACTCATGGGTATCCGTTTTGGGAAGAGCGGTATTCCCGAACACTGGCAAAAACCGCTGAACGACCTGCTTATTCCGGGCGTAGGGCTACGTAGCGAAGGCATCCCTCTCACGCTGGCGACCATTGCACAGCGCACCTTTACACTAGGCAAGCAGGTGATAGCAGAGCGCGGTATCGACCTAAAGATTACCGAAAACACCCCAGAGAGTGCCGCTCCCGCTCCCCCCGAACCCACTCCCGAATATACCCCGCCCCCTCCCGCAGAGAGCGAAGAGGAGGCAACGGTAGAAAACGTACAAGAGGAGATGGCGGCTATCCAAGCCCCCGAACCCGAACCCACTCCCGAACCTGCCCCCGACCCCATGACCGCTATTCTCTCGGCAGTGGCATGGACAGACAACACACTGGTAAAACCCCTGCTCGTTACCAACCCAAACGCGCAGATACACACTCTAAACGGGTATGTCGTCACCCTGAACTGCGACACGCCTACCATCGCCTATAGCCAGAGCAAAGTGGTAGGTATCTCGATACGAAACACCAACTCAGAGCCGTTTGTGGGAAAAATCGCACTCCTCGCGCCCGGTAAGTGGCAAGTAAACACCCCTAGTGGGTTGGGGCAGAGGCAGGTTATTACGGGAAGCACGGGGAGTTTTTACGGCGAGTTCTCCTTACTGGTTCACGAGGGAGTAGGAAGGATAGAGATAGCCAACTCGCTGGTAGTACGCTTTACCCCAGAGCAAGGCGAACCCTTCTCTGCTGAGTTCCTCCTACTAGGGGCATCTTGCTGGTGGACAACGGGACCGTTTGCGAACTTCGATGGAGAAGGCTTCGATAGAACCTACCTCCCCGAAGACCGTCCGGGCTTACATGAGAGTTATGTTTCGCGCACCATGCACCAAGTGGGTTGGGAGAAGCGCGTCTTTGCAGGTTCCGTAATAGATGTAGAGTCGCTGTTTCGGAGTAGTTCCGGGGTCTGTTATGGGCAGACCATCCTCCGTTGCCCCGAACGCACGTTAGCGCGTCTGGTAGCAACCACCAATAACGGCGTAAAGGTGTGGCTAAATGGGGTTCCTGTACTGCGCCGCCACCACCGAGAGGTGTTTCGCCCTCATATCGGAGGCGGCAACTGGGCAGTAGATGTAGAGCTTATGGCAGGGGACAACGTGGTTATGGTGAAATGGGTACGCGGTAACGACCCCTTCCAGTTCAGCCTTACCGTAAGTGACCGCAACGGGCGCGGCATCCCCGAAATCAACAACACGGCTTGGTAGCAAACCCTACTCCCTCCCCAGTACGATATTCGGGTAGGCTTTGCGGTAGATTTTCGTGAGGGCATCCAGAGAGACTCGCGCCATACGTCCGCTCACGATGGGTTCCCTCTGTTCACGAATCGCGCCTACAAAGTCCTGTGCGATAGCGGTATGGGCGTTCAGGCTGATAGCCATGGGGTTCGAGCGTCCACCCCCTGCATCTTGTACCTCCGACTTCAAGGTGTCGCGCCTATCCGCTCCATCGTAGCCAAATGTCACCACGTTCGCGCTATCAAACGCAACCGAACCCCGTGTACCCACAATCTCAATACGGGTACAAAGGTCGGGATAGGCGCAGGTCGTTGCCTCCATTACCCCCCTTGCCCCGTTCTCAAAACGGAGTACCGCCAGTGCGTTGTCTTCCGCTTCAATAGCGTGGTTCGCGCTCTCTAGGTGGGCATACTCTACCTCAGCCACCCCGCCCACTAGCCAGCACAACATATCCAGCGTATGTATCCCCTGATTCGCGAGTACGCCCCCGTCCATTGCCCATGTTCCGCGCCATGCGCTACTAGAGTAGTATTCGGGAGAACGCCACCACTTGATAGCCGCGCTACAAGAGAGAAGCCGCCCCAGTTTTCCCGCCTCTATCGCCTCTTTTACCTGTAGCCCTATCGGAAAGGTGCGCTGTTGGAGCATACAGGCAAGCACCAGCCCCCGCGCCTCACACTCCGCAATAAGCCTATCTACTCTCTGAATGTTGAGGTCGATGGGCTTCTCGATAAGGATATGCTTGCCCTGTGCCGCACAGACTAGCCCCTGCTCGGCATGAAGCCCCGACGGAGTACAGACATCCACCGCGTCGATTAGCCCCGATTCTGCCATCGCTTGCGGGGTAGTAAAGGGGGTTGCGCCTAGCAGGGCGGCGGTCTCTTGGGCGCGTTGTGCATCGGTATCGCACACCGCAACCACCCGTGCCCCCGTTACATTTTGCCACACCCGTAGGTGCGCTTGCCCCATTGCGCCGCAACCAATAACCCCAACCCGTAGCGTTTCGCTCATAATCTCCTAATCACCCTAAACCCTAAAAGGCTTACTTAATGTAACAGCGGAAAAGACCTAACTTTTATCTCCTGGATGCGCCCAAGGCTTGCGGTAAGGGCGATAGAGCATGTGATTGGCTTCGGGGTCGTTCTTAATGTTTTGGTGTACCGCGTCCCACTCCAAAGTACGCCCGGTCTTCATGGCGAGGTTTGCCAAAATACAGGTCGCGGTAGAGATATGCCCCTCTTCGATGTCAGCAACGGGACGGCTACGCTTTTCTACGGCTTTCAGAAAGTCCTGCATATGGTGGCGAATTGCGGGGGCGACGTGCTTCTCTAAGTCGGGTTCTACTTTGTCTTCGGGATACTGTTCTAGTTCGTAGGTTACGTCTTTATGAATGGGTTGCCCCTGTGCCGGAATAAAGTCGTATCCCATCACACTGGCTTTTAGGGTTCCTTTGTCGCCGTAGAGGGTCGCACTCCAAGGGTATTGGGGGTCGCTGGCGTGTCCCCAAGTGCGATGTTGCCACAGCACCTTCGTCTCGCCGTAGTCAAAACAGGCGGATTGGGTGTCGGAGATGTTGGAGATACTGGCTTTATCCACCAAAATCCCCCCCACCGAAGAGACGGATTTGGGCCACCCAAGCCCCATCATCCAGCGCACCATATCTAGCATATGTACGCACATATCGCCCACAATCCCGTTTCCGTACTCCATAAATGCTCGCCAACCGCGTGGGTGTGCGATGGGGTTGTAGGGGCGCATGGGGGCAGGACCTGTCCACATCTCCCAATCGAGGTAGTTTGGCGGGGGTACGGAGGCAGGATGCCCAGATGCCCTCATGTGGTAGTAACAGCAGGTCTCTACCAACGCGATTTTCCCCAAACGCCCCGACCTAACAATCTCTCTTGCTTCTGCAAGGTGAGGGGTACTGCGCCGTTGCGTACCAATCTGAACCACGCGCTTGTGTTTACGGGCGGCGGTGAGCATGGCTTGCCCCTCACGAACATCTACGCTAATCGGCTTTTGGCAGTAGACATCCGCCCCCGCCTCTACCGCGGCAATCATGTTGAGGGCGTGCCAGTGGTCGGGAGTGCCTACGATAACGATGTCTAGGTCTTTGTGTTTCAGCATCTCACGGTAGTCGGAGAAGGCATGGGGTCGCTTTTTAGATTCCTGCCGGTGGGTAAAGAGTTCCACAGCCCCATCCAGCATCCGCTTATCCACATCACACAACGAGACGACCTCTACAGGGGCGACCTGTAGCAAGCGAATGAGGTCGCATTTGCCATACCAACCGCAACCAATCAACCCCACACGGTACTTTTTATCTCGAAACTCGGTGTGATAGGCAGGAGAACCTGCCAAGCCCAACGCCGCGCTACCCGCCAAAAATTCACGCCTGTCCATACTGCTTTCTCCCTATTTGCGTAGGATACTATTCACAATCAGATTTCACCTTTTGGAAACGCGATTCCTGCTTCCCAACAGGAGATAGGCGTTAGCCACGATGACTACGACGTGCAAGGTACTGTGAGAGAGCGGTGTCTATAGGCTCGTCGGTGGGGAGTTGTTGGTAGTCCATGCTCAGTTCACGGCAACCGCGCTTGAGTTGTTCGGCGTACTCCTGAAACACGCGCAGGTATTCGGTTCGGAGGGCGTTGGGGTCGGCAGTGAGGGGCAGTTCGCCCTCCATCCCTTCAAACACGGTGGTCTCTTGGAAGGGGAAGGTGAGCTCGTCTCTATCTAAGATGTGAAAGAGGATTACCTCGTGTTTGCGATAGCGGAAATGCTGTAGCCCCCGCAAGATTTCGGTAGGGTCGGAGAAGAGGTCGCTTAGGACAATCACCATACCGCGCCGCTTTATCCGCTCTGCGAGGTCATGAAAGGTGGTCGAGAGGTCGGTTTTGGGCTTACTCTCTTTGCGCTCTAGGGTCTCTAGTAGTAGCCTAAGATGCGCAGAGGTGCTGGCAGGAGGAATAAACTGATTGATACCCGAGTCGAAGGTGGCAAGCCCTGTTGGGTCGCGCTGTTTGAGGAGTAGACTCGCGATGGATGCCGATACCACTGCCGCATATTCGCGCTTGTTGAGCGGGGAGTTTTTCCCCTTGTAGTCCATGCTGGTGCTGGTATCTAGCAAGAGCATGGCTCTTAGGTTGGTCTCCTCTTCAAACTGCTTGATATGGTAACGGTCTGTACGGGCGTATACTTTCCAGTCGATATGGCGTATCTCGTCGCCGGGAACGTAGTCGCGGTGTTGGGCAAACTCCACACTACTTCCCCGATGAGGGCTTTTGTGCATCCCAGAGATAACCCCTTCCATCACCACCCGCGCCCTCAGTTCGAGGCGTGAGATACGGGCAAGCGTCTGCGGGTCGGCAAGTTGGCGTTGAGGTGTCTCCATAAATGGCTCTCTTTCTTGTATCCCTGTAAGGGTTACTCAACTGGCAGGCACTCACCCCCTCTAAATCTCCCCCTTAACAAGTGGGAGAATTGCAATGCACTCCTTCCTGCTCAGTTTTGAGAGGAAGTAAGCCTTTTGTCAGAGGCGACGTTCCTTCCCCTTGTGAAGGGGAAGGCTAGGATGGGGTGAGTTCTCTGTCTCGATGCGTACCCACCGCTTCGCTTTCAGTTCAAAGCGCGGCAGAGTTCCGCACGTTACCATGCGTACCGGAATACGTAGGTTGAAAGTTGCGTGTAGGGCAGTCTCTATCTCCTCTTGCAAGGTTTGGGGAGATGTGAGCTGAGGATGCGGCTCTACTTGTATTTGCACCTCCCACATAGCGCGTTGCAAAAACAGTTCTACGCGGTACTCCGCAATAGAGGCAAACTCTCTTAGCACCGCTTCCACCGCAGAGGGATGTAGGTTTACCCCCCGCACTATCACCATATCGTCCACACGCCCCAAGATTCCGCCCACCAGTGCTAAATCGTAACGACCACACGCGCATGGAGCCTTTGGGTCGGGAAGCACTAAATCTCCTGTGCGATACCGCAATAGAGGGGAACCCACACGCCCCAAGTTCGTGAGTACGAGTTCGCCTTTTTCATTAGGAAGAGCGGGTTTACACGTAGTGGGGTCTATCACTTCGGGGATGAAACTCCCTTCGAGGATATGCAGAACTCCCTGACGCGCTGGACACTCGTAGGTAACGGGACCAATCTCGGTCATACCATGGTGGTCTTTTAGGGTTGCGCCGTTCCAGAGAGATTCTAAGCGTTGGCGCACTGCGGGGATGCTTGCGCCCGGCTCTCCTGCCAAAATCAGGGTGTGTACGCGGCTTCTGCTAAGGTCTATCCCCTCTTCTTGTGCCACCTCTCCCAACCGAATGGCGTAGGTAGGGGTACAGCAGATAACAGTCACCTCGTTTTCGAGAATAGCGCGAAGCCGCCCTGCCGTGCTTAACCCACCCCCCGGTAGGCAGAGGCAACCGTGCTTAACCCCTGCCTCAAACGCCGTCCAGAACCCCAAAAAGGGACCAAACGAGAACGCAAAATAGAGGCGGTCTTTAGGGGTCACTCCGGAGGCTTTTAACACCTCTACCCAGTTATCCACCATCCAGTTCCAACTTTCGGTAGTATCTAGCCAGCGCAGAGGGTGCCCACTTGTGCCGCTTGTCTGGTTAAAGCGCGTATAGGTCTCTAGGGGAAAGGTGAGGTTTGTGCCGTAGGGGGGATGTGCTTTCTGGTCTTGGGCAATCTCCGCTTTGGTGGTAAAGGGAAACCGCTCGAAGAAAACGGAGAGGTCGGAGAGACCGCCTGCCAACCCCGCGCTTTGGATACGGGGCGCGTAAAACGAGTTCGATTCGCAAAGAGAGCGAAGCAGAGTGTTTAGGCGTTCGCACTGAAGCGCAGAGAGGGCAGAGCGGTCTGGAAACGAGTTCATTTGCTGTCGGTTGCGGCAGAGGCGGGGGCATGACTCTCCGTTGCGGGCTTCGCTTTGGGCGGGTCGGCAGGGCGGTACTTAGTTACCAAAAAGCCTCCCAAAGCCGCGCACACTAGCCCCAAAAGGAACTGCGGCTTTACGGTAGAGAGTCCACCTTGCGGGGGCTGTACCGCAACGGCAACTATCGCATTGACGATGGGTGCCCCCGCAAAAACAATCGACATAACGACGGGAGGCGCACCCCCTGCGCGGTAAGCAAGCAGAACGCAGAAGGCTCCGATAGCCCCCACAATCCCCGCGATAAGCGACCAAGCCATACCCATCGGGGGCATACTCCAGTCCGCACCACGCGAAACCAGAATGACGAGGGGGGCAAGTACTGCCGTTAAGAAGTAGGCAATTCCCACAAAAAGAAAGGCTTTGAAAAGACCCAGCCCCTGCTTATCGTGCATATTCTCATGCCCGATTTTCAGGAACACCCCATACACTCCCCACGCTACTACCGTCATAAGAGCAAACGTCAACCACGTATTCTTCCCCATGTTCTCAATCCCTTCTACATTAAATCTTCTTAGCCCTTCGGCTCCACTGCCTCTATCCGCTCGGAAAGAGAGGCAGGGAGGTCAGTTGCTTTCATGGTTCCCGTCACCTTGTCCATTGCCACGCAGACGGTTGTCATAGAGCCTTTGATGGCAAGAGTAGGCTTATCACTACTACCCTTCCAAACATAAAAATCGTAAGTGAGGGCGCGGCTACGCTTCTCACGGACAATGAGGTGTACCTCAACCTCCTCCTCGAACACCAGAGGGGCTTTATAGTCGCACTCTACATGAACGCGGGGAAAGCCGATTTTGCGCTCACCGTCGTACATATTTATCGAGAGCCCCAAAGAACGGAAAAAGGCGTGTTCTGTCACCTCCATAAGACGGAAGGCGTTTGGAAAGTGCATAATTCCCGCCATATCTGTCATGGAGAACTCAATACGGTGCTTCATCCGAAATTCAGAGGGCATAGGATTACGCCAGTAGCTCCTTTACCACCTTACCATACACATCGGTTAGGCGGAAATCGCGCCCCGCATAGCGGTAGGTTAGTTTGGTGTGGTCGAACCCAAGTATCTGAAGCAGGGTAGCATGGAGGTCGTGTACCGGAACGGGGTTCTGTTCGGCACGGAAGCCGAAGTCGTCAGTTGTGCCATACGCCTGACCACCCTTTACACCCCCTCCTGCAATCCAGGTAGTAAAGCCATGGTGGTTGTGGTCACGCCCGTTGGTCTTTCCTGCATTTGCGCCCGGTGTGGGTAGTTCCACGGTGGGGGTACGCCCAAACTCACCGCTCCCGATAATCAGAGTATCGTGGAACAGCCCTCTCTGCTTGAGGTCGGTCATAAATGCGGAGATGGCTTGGTCGCACTCATCTGCAAGACGGCGGTGATTGACTTCGATGTCGTCGTGGTTATCCCAAGGCTGTCCTGCCCCATGGTAGAGTTGAATGAAGCGTACCCCGCGTTCCAGCAAGCGGCGGGCGATAATACACTGACGCGCATACACTCCCTTACCGTACATATTGCGGATATGCTCCGGCTCTTTATCCACATCGAAAGCGTCTGTTGCCTCCATCTGCATACGGTAGGCAAGCTCGTAAGACTGGATACGCGCCTCTAGTTGTGCATCTTTTTGGTGTGCCTCTAGGTGTTGGCGGTTCAGTTTTTGGAGAATATCTATCTGCTCTCTCTGCTCGTCCAGCCCCTGATAGTTGTTCTTTACGTTCTCTACCAGTTTTTGAATGTCGGTATGGCGCGGGTCGATATAGGTTCCCTGATAGACTCCCGGCAGAAACGCGGACTGCCAGTTTTGAGTATCTTGAATGGGATAGCCGCCGGGACACATGGCGATAAAGCCTGGCAGGTTCTGGTTTTCGCTTCCTAGCCCGTAGGTTGTCCAAGAGCCGAAGGCGGGGCGCACCAGCCGACCATCTCCGCAGTTCATCAGTAGCAACGAGGGCTCGTGGTTGGGTACTTCCGCGTGCATAGAGCGAATAACCGCGATGTCGTCGATATGTTTCGAGATGTTCTCAAATAGATCGCTTACCTCTACCCCAGACTGTCCGCGCTTCTTAAAGGTGAAGGGAGAGCGAAAACAGGTTCCGGTTTTGCGTTCGGTGGGTAGGTTGGTATAGGGCAGGGGTTGCCCATGATACTTGGTAAGGTTGGGCTTAGGATCCCACGAATCGACGTGGCTAATCCCACCATTAAAGAAGAAGAAGATAACGCGCTTCGCTTTTGCGGGTAGTGGGGGGGCTTTTACTGAGAGCGGGTTCAGGTTTCTGTCTCCGCTAGCCGCTTTGGCTGTGTCGGCGTGTGCCTCTGCCGTAAGTAGGCTTGCAAGGCTCATTCCTGCAAAACCGTTACCCATGCGCGAAAGCAGTTGTTTGCGCGTCAAAAAAAGGTCTTCTATACGCTCACGATGGTCAAATTCAGACATCGTTTTTTCTCCCAAAGATAATCGTTGATACTGTTACTTACAGTATACTCTCTCACTATGCTAAAATAGGAGGAGGGACGCATGAAATCAAGCGAATCGCACTACTCTTTGAAGTTGCGTACTATTAGGTGGTAGCCCTCATCACCAACCTCTTCTCCCAAGTTTGGGCGAAGAGGCGAATGCCTTGTA
>OMJJ01000197.1 GCA_900299305.1 bacterium
GGTTCCTATCGCCATAAACTCGATAATTCCGCTCCCAATCTCATACACGTAGGTACGAATCCCCATTACGTCGTCTGCCCCGCAAGCGGCGGCATCCCGTGCGATACGCCCTAGCGCGTTTTCACGTGCCTCGTAGATAAGGGAGGTTAGTTCTGAGATTTCGCCGCGCCCCAACGACTTGAAGGCGGCGGTAATTCCTCCTACCAACCCCAACGAGTAGACCGAGACCCCCAACACCAACTGAATAGGCATATATCCCATGCTTACAAGGTTCCACATCTCCTCATTGGTAAGGTCGCTGGTGATAGGAGCCTGCGTATACTGGGCGGGAAGTGCCTGATGATACGAGGCAGTACCCACCATCAGCATCTCTTGCATACCGGAAAACGGCAGAATGGTCGTCTGTATCCCAACGACGGCGTTCGCCCCTGCGTGCCGTGCCTCTGCCGTTATGCGCTGTAACGCAAGGTGGCGGGTGGTGTTGAATATCTCGGAGTACTCGTGTACCTCACCGCGCCCCAAACTCCTAAGCGCACCCATTAACCCCCCGCCCACCCCAATAGAGTACGCCACGTTCCCAAACACGAACTTGAGAGGACGGAAACCTGCGTCCATCTGGCAGTAGAGTTCCTGTCCGTCCGCCGAGCTAGAAAACGAGAGTTGTTCGGCGGCAGGAGTCACCCCCTCTTGGTGTACGCAAGAGCCTATCGAGAGGAATTCGATGTTCCCAGAGTGCTGTACCAGTTCATTAGTAACCCCTGTAATCCCGATGCCGCCGTGCTTTATCGCTTCGGCGTGCATCCGCTTATATGCCTGAGTACGCCCCTCGTGGATGATACTCGTTACCTGCGTTACTTCGCCCCCCGCAAGGGTACGGAGACCAGAACCCACACTCCCCAATACCCCCATAGAGAAGACACTGTTCCCCAGCACTAACGAGCCGGGAGAAAGCCCCTTCAAGCGCAAACAGTACATCTCGTTACCCGACAAACCTGTCATAATAGCCATGGAATTCCGTCCTTTCGTTCTATAGGCGTAGACGTGAGTAGTGTTCAGGCAACCCCTGAACTCCGAGCCGCAGACGATATAGCGAGCCTGCGTGTTCGCCGTCCGTCGCTTTTTCGTTGCCTCCTGCGGTGGTCACGTACATATCTTGGTAGTCCTCCCCGCCAAAAATCACACTGGAGACCTTCTTAACGGGAAATTCGATTTTAAGAACCTCTTGCCCTTCCGCGTTTAGGCGTACCAACCGATTGCCGTCCCATCTTGCCGACCATACATAGCCCTCTGCGTCCACCGTCATACCATCGGGTAGCCCCTCCTCTTGGGGGTTCGAGGCGAAAAGGGTCTGGTTTGAGAGGTTCCCAGTAGCCTCGTCGTAATCGAAACGGTAGATTTTGTAGACCATCGAATCGGTATAGTAGAGGTGCTTTCGGTCTAGGGTTAGCCCCATGCCGTTGGAGCAAGAGATACCCTCTACCACACGGTGCAACGAGCCGTCGGTATCGAGGCGATAGAGGTTGCCCAACCGCTCTCCAACGGGCATGGTTCCGCAGTAGACGCGCCCTTGTGGGTCGGCAAAAACATCGTTGAAGCGAGAGTCCTCCTCCCCTTCCAGCGATTCACGAAGGGTGGTCAGTACGCCGTCTTTCCAGTGCCGTATCGCGCCCTTATCCATAAAGAGCAGAAGAGAGCCGTCCTCTTGAAAAGTAAAGCCTCCCACGGGGTCGCCGGTATAGAACTGCTCATGCTCTCCCGTTGCGGGGTCGTAGCGAAATAGTCGCCCCGTCGCGATGTCTGTCCAGTAGACACGCTTTTCGAGGGGATGCCATAGCGGATTCTCCCCCACTACACAGGCATAGTCCGCAATCAATTCGAGTTCCACAGTCATTAAAAATCTCCTTTACTGCCCAGAGTTCACAGGCTTACCGCGCTTGCTTTTGCTATAGATACCCCAAAAGATAAGAGCAAGTTGGATACCTCCGATAATCAAAAAGCCTATTGCCCGTCCCTTTCTATTCGATATGGCGGCGCGGGATACCTGCGGATTATCGGGAAGATACTCCACTCGAATGGAATCTCCTATATGTAAAGGATGTTCTCGCTGAGTTACGTACAGGCTATTTCCAACGTAAGCGATATTTCCAATCGTATAGGTATATCCTACTCGATTCTGTGTAAATTTGGTTATCTGTCCTGTAACGGGTAGGCTTTGGTTGTCTAGGATAGACTCTTGCCACAACATATAGCCTCTTATTCCCACTATCGCTACTACCATACCCAAAAGCATCAACCATACGATTACCACATTTACCCGATTTTTACGGTTCCATACCGCTCGCGCTTGAGGGTCGGTGGGAGGTTGGGCTTTATCGACAAGAGAGAGGTGAGGGCAACGCTCTGACAGGTACTCCATAAGAAGGCGGTAGTCGGTCATCTGTCTTGATATAGTAATGTTGCCTTGTTTGCTACCACTAGATATTGTTGCGTTCTTCTTCCCGGTGTAACGCAAAGCCGTAATCTGAGACAGGGCGATTTTATGGGTACGGAAAGGAGACTTGTCTATGAGAATACCCTCTACGATGCGTAACTGTCTGTGGTAGAGATAGAGCATGAACAACAGAAAAGGAGCGAAAATGGTAGCCAGTTCTATTATCGCGTCTATTGAAGAGTTGTTCGGACTTTGTGGGGTGGGTAGAGCGAGGTCGGACAGCATCAGAAAGCACACAACAAATATCACCCTCATTGAGCGGATGTCTTCGTCACGGCTTGGGTAGAGCGTGATTTTGCCCTCTGCTAGTTCTTCAAGGCGTTTCCGTTTCAGGTGTGCTATCTGTGCCTCAATGATTGCCTCTAACTCTGAAGCGTGGTTCCCCATATAGGAGAGGATTACCCTCACTGTCCTTCCAGAAGCCTCCTTCAACCGGTAGGTAGGCTTTTTGGCACTGATTACTGTATCGTAGTCCGTAATCGCGTTCCAGAGTATGCTCTCTTTTCCGCGCCAAGTTATCTTGGTAATCCCTTCGCTATCTATCACAATCTGCGCCCACGCTTCGGTTGCCACAAAGCGAAGCGTTGCCACAATCCCCACAATCGCCCCAAAAACCATTTGAAACTCCGCCCGTTTATCTTGTATGCTTTTAGGCGGAGATTCGACGGAAAGGTAAAGGGCTCCTATTAGCCAGAAGACGCAGAAGCCCACCAACCAATACACAACGGTTTTACCATACGAACCGCTCTCAAAACGTCGCATCTAAGCTCCTGTTCTATCCCTCTTGGTCGGGTTATGCCCGATGGGTGTAGGAGTTACATAACGGGCAAGGTAGTCTAGGATAAAGGAGAAATCGGGCATCGTAGGATTCATGTCGATATAAGCGGAGGGAGACTGTACACGGTAGATAGCGAAGTTCTCTCCCTTCTGCACCTGCTGGATAGCCGTTATCTCTGATAGAGGGATGTGGGTTCTCTTACCCTTTGCCCGTAGTTCAATAGCACTCTGCGAAAGCCGAATCTCCTGGCGATACAGCGCGTAAGCAGTCGTAAATCCCCATACCGCCCAAACCACCATAGCGATAATAAAGAGAAAAGGGTGTTGCCTAGTGGGAGAGGAAGGCTCTGCTAAAACAAAAAGGTACATACACGGCAGTAGCCCCATGCCTACCTGAACATAGAATGTTACTCTACGCTGAGGATACCGCACGATACCGTCTTGCTGGAGTGTCTCGTATTTCTGGAGCGTAGCCGGCTGTAGATAGCCCACAAGAAGCGTCTCAAAGTCAGAGGCACGTTCACCAAAAAGGAGAGGCGGCACCGTCAGGGTACACCCGTCTTCACCCTTTAGCCAATAGATAGGCTTTTTTGCTTGGGGTACAACCTCGTAGTCGCTAATCGTATTCCAGTTTAGGGTATGCGTACCGAGCCATGTCGTCTTTCGGATACCCTCCTCGCCAATGTCGTAGTATGCCCACGCCTCTACCCCTATCATACGAACGATAATCAGAAATAGCATAAGGATAAATACGGCAAAGAAGTAAATCGCCATGACATCCAAACGGGTCTCTGGGGGGCTTTTGACCAGTGCTGCTATCATAACAAGCACCAGAAACAGCAACATCCCTGACAATACCCAAAACTCGCGTTTCGCCCCCCTACCTCCCTGAAAGGTCTGCATCGTACCCTCCACTACCACCAAATAAACCATGAAAGCATTTGTAAAACCTGCGACACAACCTCTCCCACATAATAAGCACCTTGCAAATCCCCCAATACCATACAGATAGCCCCCTCTATAGTTGGGGGCAACTCTATACTTAGTGTAAGGTTCGCACTACTCGCCAATAGATACACTTGGGCAGTAAGCACAAGCCCACCTATCCCCATCAACTCGGTGGTAGTATACAAAAACGTGGAGTGTAAGACTGCCCCAACAATCAGGCTCAATAGCAAAGTAGAAGCAAAGCCCACCAAATAGTTAAAGCGATAGGCACTACAGACTGCCCATAACCACAACGCAACGAGAGTAGCCAATAGACAAAAATAGAACAGAAGGTAGACCTCTCGATACGCGATACCGAGTTCGCCGCCTAGTACCCCCAATCCCCCTGCAAACAGGCTTACCATAAAGAAGTTGAGCCCCTCGACCTCTCGTACGCAGTACGCGGCTCCCCCAACAAGGATTAAGAGTAACACTCCCATCGAGTTTGAAACACCGCTAAAAGGTGCTTGAAACCCGCCCACCACCATATAACTCACCACGCCCACCCAAAGCCACATAACTACTAAGAACAGGTACACGCTCTGCAAAAAGAACTTAGGGAGAGAACGAGAGTTTACGATAGGTTGCATCATAGGTAGTCCCCTTCGGGTTGAAAGACGCGCCCACACTTCCAGCACCGCGCCTCGTTTGCACCGCTCACGCACTGGCACTTGGGGCAAAGATGGAGTTTTACTGGAAAGCGGTTACACTGTGGACACCGCTTCGTCTCGGCAACCACGTACCCCCCGCAGTGTTCACACGCGCCGTCACTGGTAAGGTTGTACACCAACTTCTCACGTCTCATTGTGCCAAAGCCTTTTGAGCGGGACGAGACTTCGTACCACGCAGATAGACTTTCAACGAGACCAGTAAAATCCCTACCGCCGTAACCGCCCATAGCCCCGCCCAAAACGTAGCGGGTAGCGCATAAGTCTTCTGCATCACCTGCGCGTCGTTAAAGGAGGCTCCTGACGTTGTGAGCGAAAGCAGAATCCGAATATCCCCCAGCGCGTTCAGGCTACACTGCACCGCCAAGAACGCCGCCGCAAAGTCTGCCCCCCCTTTTGGTAGAAATCGTGCCATTGCGAAAAGGATGACTCCCAGTACCACCCCCACCCCAATCGTAAACATATCTTGCAGAGGGTGAAAACCCCATAACGCGGTGATTATCCAAACAGAAAACGCCATAACGTAGAGGGCGGCACGCCCCGGTGACTTAAACGCCGTCATGCGCCCGATATGCAGGGTTATCGCCCCGAAAACCGCCGTACCCAAGTACCCCGCCGAAGAGAACAGCCACGTCCACGCCCCTGAAAACCGCCCTATTGTCAGCCCTTCTCCGTTGGTATGGACACTCAACGACTCCACACTGCCCCCTGTAAGCACTGCCGCGAGTGCATGACCACTCTCGTGGATAAACGTGATAAACAGCCTCAGCGGGTAGAGGGCATAGTTGGAATAGGGCACAAACATCAGCGCAATCGTCAACACGGTTGCCCAAAGCAGATGCTTGCGCGATTTTGCAAGTTGCTCCCCCTGAGAAAGCGGCTTTGCCTCCGAAGAGACTGTAGGTTTGGTATCGAAACTCATAGCGAAAACTCCTCTGTATACTGCCTACTCTACTATACGGACAATGCTATCTATTGGTGTCAAACTCCTCCCAACAAAATTGCCCCCTACTCCCTTTGTGTGGAGTAGGGGGCAATCAGAGTTGCTCAATGTTAGCCAGACTTAGAAGCGGATGACACCTCCACTATCTGCTACCGTACTACCGCCCGCAGTCACAGTGACAACAGTCCCCGTAACCCCCGTCATAAAGTTTACGGAGTAACTTGCGCCGGGAGTCAGCCCCGTTACATAGTTGAGGGTAGTGCCTGTAGGTGCTGTGTAGGTAAGCCCCGCAAAGGGTTGGCTCAAGTCCTTAGCAAACATAACCACCACGCTACCAACCGTTACTCCATCATAAGCAGAACCGCTCATACTCTGAATACTCTGTAGAGGCATTGGAGTGAGAGCACTGCCATCGGCTCCTTGCAGTACATTCAGAAAACGTATGTCTTGCGGATTTTGGGTATCCTCTATTTTGAGACGGTATTTCATCGGCTCATTGTTAGCGACCTCGTTATACCCCCATGTGGTCGTGGGCATATCCCAAGTAAGGGTCGCCGTACTGGGCAATACACTCGAAACAAACAGTTTCTGCCCACCAGTGGTATTGATGGTTGCCACGTTACCCGTGATTACCGGAGACGTTGCGAAGTTCAAGAAGAACCGCTTGTACTTGTTCACGCTTTTAGAAGTAGCGCGGTCGTACACTACCACCACATCCGGCTTTAGGTAGAGAATAGAACGGCTTGCGTGTAGTACTCCCGTTGCCTGATACGCGGTGGTGTTGTAACGTTTCGTAACATCCCCTTGAGCATAGGCATAGGTTCCTTGCACTGAGGTTACGACAGTAGGATCACCGTCATTCACATAGGAGTACTGACCTCCCAAGTTTCCTTGGTCAAATACATAGGAAGGCATAGAAGCCCCAGAAGGTAAGTTCTCCAAAGAGAGATTGTTTTGGTAGCCGGGCGTAGAGATGTTCTTACCGTACCCCGACCACTCTTTGCTTAGCCACTCCCCCTTTCGGTAGAAGCTAAAACTGTTCGAGTCTCCCCATTGGTGGTCGATGGAATCCCATGTAGAGATAAACGAGAACCAAGACGCATTCGTTGACCAGTCGGTACGCGATAAGATTCGGTTATTCCCTTGCGACACGTAGTCTACAGGCATAGAAGCACGGGGGTCTACCGGAGCAGGCACCGTAGGGTCGTAGGTAAGGAAGTAGAGTATGGGAAGCATGGTATAGTAGTTTGTCCATGACGACAACAGGCGGCTATCCAGCGAACTCATCCCTCCAGGACTCAGCGTATTCAAAATCCACTTTATCTTGTTGACACGTGCGGAGTTTGTGTTCCCATCCATGATGTCCATCATCGCAAGAGGCGCAAACTGGCGTACCATGTCTATCGACTCGTAGCGCAATACATCCCCGTACGAAGCAGGGAGGTACATGGGCGGCATCCAACTCGCAAACTGTGTCGTTTGGGGGCTAAGTGAGTGGATGTAGGCATCCATCACATCGTTTTTCCAAAAGGCGTTATTTGCCACCCCCGCCCCAGAGCCGTAGGTTGCGACATCATCGTAACCGGCACTATGCAAAGCCAGTAGGAGCATGGCTATCGCACTATAAGAACTTTCAGAGTAGGCAGTTCCTTCGGGGGATAGTCCACCCCGTAGGTCGTTGTTCTCGGCAAAGTTTCGTATGTAGAGCCATGTCCCAATCGCATTCCCGATATAGTCGTGTAGATAGCCACTGGGAGGGTCTCCCGCAACGGTAGGAACGTCGTCCGCTGCATCTAAAGCAAGAGACATCATGCCTATATTGCGGGCATGGTTACACCAGTAGTTGTTACCCGCCCAGCGTACCTGTGTTTTCGAGTTAATCAGGGTGGTGCTATTGGTAACGCCAACCGGTGAGGGAGTGTAGCCGCCCCCTGCTACATTCGGGTCTTGGCACTCCTGACACCAACGTATAAACACCTTCCTAATCGTCGCTTTCTCTGCCGCAGTAAATGTCTGGTAGCACCAGTCCACTACCAGAGGGAACGCCTCTCCAAACCACCGTGAGCGATTAAAGGTAGCAAAGTGCGGGGTGCGGAAGGGTTGATTCGCGGCAGGACCTAAGACGGCGTTGTTCATAATCACCATCAGTAAATCGTGTGCCATTTGCGCCCAGTTTGCACGGTTCGCGGCACTACTAGGGTCTACCAACGACATAAGCGCAAAGGTCTCGGCATACTCCTCTGTAGGGTAAGCATAGGCACTTATCTCGCCATCCCCAGAATCGAGCTGCGGCACCTTGCCTTGAGCCACATGGGTCTTCATCAGCAGAGCCACACTCTGTAGGTCGTTCCATATCTGGTTGTTAGGCACTGCCCAGTTACGAAATCGTTGTACATCGTTACCGCGTATCCACAGGCGAGGGTGAGAGGTCAACGCTCCTGCTGGTGGGTTAATGTGCGGAGGTGGGTTGATAACACTAGGTGGAGGCGGTGTGTTACCTCCGCTGGAAGTTACGGTAAAGTTCATTAGGCTGGTGGCAGTACCCCCAGAGCCAGAGATGACAATAGGACCTGTAGTTGCGCCCACTGGTACTACCGCCTTGATAAAGGGGGCACCTACCCCTGTCCATGTAGCACTCACACCATTAAACTTGACCGTAGTTGTGTTTAGTGCAATACCAGAACCTGCAATTGTAACCACGGTTCCAGGAGGTCCACTAATGGGATTAACGGTTGAAATCGCATAGGTTCCTCCGTCCTTCGCCATGGCTGGCACCGCAGAAAAGGAAAGCAGTGGTATAGAGAGAAGCGAAGTCATGCTCCAAACAACTCCCAAACCTAGTTTGTGAAAACGGGTTATTTTGCCTAATTTTGTAATTCTCTGCACAGTGTGAATATCTCCTTTACCCTTAGCCCCCTGCTATGGAATAGGGCTTCTTGAAAGGGTTTAGCAATGCTTGACTACAAACACTTTGTAGATTACAAAACCCTCCGTGACGTAGGCGTTACATCTCGCAGCAAAAAGCGTTACAGGGCACTTTTCTGGTACCAAAGGGGGTGTAAGTGTGACATTTTCCACAGCAAGAACCCCTTTTGGGTTGTATGCTAAGGTTGTAGGCAGAGTTAAAAAGCCTTAAACACAAAAGACACTGCAAATAGGAGCCAAAAATGAAATCGCAAAACAGAACCATCGCTTCGTCCGTACTACACGTTCTCAAACAGTCGCTACGCCCACTTCTTGTAGGAGCCGCGTTACTAGGGGCACAGTTCGTTACCGCAACGCCCACACTCGCACAAGACAGTACTGTTACCAAAGCCAAAAACGCTTCCGGCTACTTCGGGGCTACCGTTAAGTTGAGTGCCACTCTCCAACGTTCTAAAGATAAAGCCTATCTTTCGGGGCTATCGCTCACCTTCAAAATAGACGGAGTAGCCGTTGGCGCACCCAGCACCGACACCGCCGGCAAAGCGACCCTAGACTATAAAATCGAAGACACCCTCACCACCGGAGACCACGTATTCACCGCAGAGTTCGCAGGAGACACTGCTAACAAAGCCTCGATGGGAACCGCGAAACTAACTACCGTGCTTACCCATGTTCAACTAAACACCTTTCATGGTGCTCAGAAAGCCGGAGGCACAATTCCCCTCAAAGCCCGCCTTACCCGAAGACCCGACAAAAAACTCCTCGCAAACAAAACGGTACACTGGCTACTCGCAGGGAATCTTATCGGGAGTGCGATGACCAACAGCGACGGAATCGCAGAACTAGACTACAAAATACCCGCAAATACCGCGCCCGGTGTCTATCAAATGAGCCTCGTTTTCGATGGTGATAGCCAGTATGCGGCAGAGACCAACGCAACTTCCACCCTCAAAGTCAATTAGCCCCGTCTCGCATTGCAACCACCCAATGCCCCTTCCGTTTCGCGGTAAGGGGCATTTTTCTGTCTTGGGTAGCAAGAGGCGGCAGGGATTTCTATACGGCGCGTCGAACTAAAGACACAACCTCTTTTCCAAAATAACTCAGTGAAGGAACTCCCCTTATGGCAACCGACAAAATTCGTATGGGCGTAATTGGTACGGGCGGCATGGGTTCGGGACACGTGAAGTCGATACCCAACCTCCCCGAATGTACCCTAACCGCCATCTGTGACACCGATGCAAAAACCCGTGCCGAAATCGCAGAAAAAGCGAACGTTCCCGCCTTCGACAACTATCTCGACCTCCTCGATAGTGGGCTAGTAGATGCGGTAGTTATCGCAACCCCTCACTACTTCCACCCCCCTATCGCAATAGATGCGTTTAAACGCGGTATCCATGTCCTCTCGGAAAAACCCCTTGGAGTGACGGTAGGCGCGGCAGATGCGATGATAGCGGCGGCAAAGGAGTCGGGGCTAAAGTTCGCGATTATGTACCAGATGCGCGGTGAGCGTCAAAACCAAGCCGCCCGCGCCATTATCGAATCGGGGCAAATCGGCGAAATCTACCGTACCAGCCTCATTATGGGCTGGTTCCGCACACAGGCTTACTACAACTCCGGCGGTTGGCGTGCTACGTGGGATGGTGAGGGCGGCGGCGTTCTTATCAACCAGTCGCCCCACGCCCTCGACCTGTTTAGTTGGTTGGGTGGGTTGCCTAGCCGCATTACAGCGCAAACCCGAA
>OMJJ01000198.1 GCA_900299305.1 bacterium
AATCGGGGCAGACAGGTACATTCGCCCCTCAACTCTTTATGGTCACGAACTACGCCCCCAGTCAGTTCACTATACCCGTTGGGCAAAACGCGGTGCGTGTAATAAACTTATCGCTGAACCCCAATCCCGTGTCGCTCTATAAGACCGTTGGGGGCGTTCCCTCTGCGGCAGTCGCTACGGCACTAGATAACCTAGCATTCGGCTATAGCACTACCGCAAACCAGTACGCCCTCGTAAACACGGTGCAACTACAGAATTTTGCAGTGGTCGATACAACTGCGCCCACCACTGCTCTCACTCTAGACCCAGGTAGTAATCTGAACACGCAGGTACTACAAACGGCACAGGCATACACGCTGTATATCTACGGGCAAGCTGGAAATGCTTCGCAACCCCTTACCGCGAAGTGGGTACTCGACTATTCAGTAGTGTTTTAGGATGGGTTAGTTTTGGGTGGAGAAGTTATAACTCCACCCAACCTACGGGGGCATCCTCTTCACGGGTAACGGTAACTTTTAGGAGGTCGTCACCGTGAAAAGTGCAGGAGTCGGTGGGGAGTAGAATCAGATTTTTTTGCGCCCAAGCGACGGCGGCTTCGTTGGCGGGGTCTTTTATGTTCAAACAGCGGCGGTCAAACTGAAGCATCAAGCCAAGCCGTAGTGCCAGTTCGTCCAAAAACTCGCTCGTCTGCCATACCCCCAAGCACACCGTTCGGTTTGGGTAGACGTGCGGATGGAAGAGGGGAGTAAGCACCTCTACTTGGGGGGGCGCAAACGGCGCAGGGTACTTTGCGGGGAGTTTGATACGGACTTTATGCACTGTGCGATAGACTGGTCTTCCCGTCTCGGTTATGCTCTCAATGCCTCTGCACCGATACGTAATAACGTACTCTGAGGGGGGAACCCCACGGGTAGAGTCGATTAGAAGCGTGCCTCCGCTCCCTTTCGCAAGGGTTTGGAGGCTCTCATAGTCCGATTGTAGGCGTATATCCCGTGCGCTCGCCATAGGCGACCTCCTAACCGTGAACCGCGAAGGGTTGTAGTACCAAAATGTCCCCATTCTGAATGCGGTTGTCGCGCAGAGTGTCTTGTGCCAAAAGCAGAGTACCCGTGCGCGAGTTCGCTACCTGAAAGTCTACGCTAAAGGGAAGCGACCAGCGCTTGCGGCACACCTTTACCATCTGCGAAACCTTCATATCATACGGAATGGTAAGACGGGCGCGGCGGGTTCTGTCCGCGTGTTGTACCTCAATCGAAATCATCTGTGATGTAGCCATGTTCGTTTACCTCCACACACTAAGACGTGTCTGCATCCTAGCAGACGACCTAAAACCGTTCTTCCTCTACTTTGACGATTCAAACGGGGTATTAGGTTCCAAAACTACTTCAAAAACCGAAGCCTTCCCATCTGGCGGCGCACTCACCTGCAAGCAGAACTGCCCGTCCCGATTAGTGTAGGCAAAAAGAGCCTCTCCTTCAGGGAGGTGAGCCGTAAAACTTTGTAGCCACTCTGCCCCCCGCGTAAGTAATGCCGTAGAGCAGACATCCCCCTCCATTGCCGAGTTACACACCACCGCCGCAAGGAGATTGTCTGGCGCGGGGTAGCCGGTACGTGCGTCGATTACGTGTCCGTAACGCCTCCCGTCTACCTCAAAGCCTTTATTGCGAGGTGCAGAGACCGAGAGAGACTGGTCTTTTAGCATAAGGTACGCGAGGTGTTCCCCCTCTGTCGTCGCAAAAGGCTGTTGCAGTGCTACCTTCCACGCCTCCGCGTCGGGAGGTGCGCCTAGCGCGTATACAGAACTGGTTCCGCCATGCAGAAGCGCACTCGTAATCTCGTAGTCACGCAAAAGTTCTACCGCTCTATCTATTGCGTACCCCTTACCAATAGACCCCAAGTCGATACGCACACCCTCACTATCAAATTCTACCCCATAATGATTGCGATGGAGACAAACATGATGCATACCCACGAATTTTCGTGCCTCCTCAATCTCCGTTCCTGTTGGTAGTCTGCCCATTCCCCCCACAAACCCCCAACAGTGCAGTAGCGGGGCGATAGTAATATCGAATGTGCCTCCTGTCTTCTCGCTCCACTCTTTCGCCGAATCTAGGAGATGAAAGAGGGGCGGGTCTACCTGCACAATTTGGGTTGCGGCGTTGGAGTTGATGTCGTTGATGTCGCTGGTATCGTTGTAGTAGCTCAACTGCGCGTCTAGCCGAGATATTTCCGCAAATACCTCCTCCGCCACCCCTTGCAGATACGCTTCCCTCTCTCCGTACAGAACCAGTTCAAAGCGCGTCCCCATGGCGCGGTGTGCCATTACCACCTGCTTGAGACTCATTTTCCCTCTGCCTCCCGCAACTTAATTACCTTGAGGTAACTGTCTAGTTTGGGTTGCATCCGCGCCGTTACTTTATCGAGTGCTTGCTTGGGGGTCGCCTCCATAAGTGTTACCGACTGAAAGGCACTCTCCATTTCACTCTGATACTCTCGCCATATTCCTAGTTGGGGTGGGAAATAGGTGTTCTTACTAAAAGGTAGTTCAGAAAAGAGACGGATATTAGGGTGTGGGTGCTTTGCCAAGAACTCTTTGCTGTGCTTACGTAGAGGAGAGATAACGTGATGCCCCAGCGCAAGCATCTCCATACCCTTTTGCGACTCCATAAACTTAATAAACTCGAACGCCTCGTTGGGGTGCTTTGCCCCGCGTGGAATCACAAACACATCGGTATCGGCAAGGGTGGGATTCACGAGGTCGGGGCGGTCTGCGGGGTAGGGGAAGGGGACAGTGGTGTACTTGACGTTGGGGGCGTACCGCGTTACGAAGTTGTCCATCCATACCCCCTGCATCTCCATCGCGACCTTATTGGTAAGAAACGCATTTTGAGGCGAGCTAAAGTTTCCAAACCCCGCCCGAAAACTCAGCAGATGCTCTAGCCCATACCGCTCCGAAAACGAGCGCACCCACTCAAAAGCACGGACGTTTTCCTTACTGTTCGCGGTAATTTTGTCCTTGCCGTCCCACAATCGCCCTCCAAAGAAGTAGCCCCAACTCCACACCCACCAGTCCGGCTCCGCAGGAAAGAAGCCGCCTGCTATCAGCGTACCATCGGGGTTCTTTTTTGTCACTTTTGCGACCATTGCATCAAGGTCTTCTATCGTTTTAGGGGGCTTATTGGGGTCTAATCCCGCCTTTACCAGCATCTCTGTATTCAGGTGCAGAGCGGTAGAGCCAGCGGCACTCGGAAGCGCGTAGGTATGCCCCCGATAGTTGCACACGTTCCAAAAAAACGGAATATAGTGTTCTTCGGTAATCCCTGCCGCCTTGCAGTAGTCATCCAGGGGGATAATCGCATGGGCATCGGCGTACTGCGCTACATCTGGGGCAAACAGCCCCGCAATATCCGGCGGTGTACCCCCCGCAATCGCCATAAGGGTTTTGCTCTGTACATCGCTAACCGAGAGGAAGTTGACGAAAATTTTGTCTTGCGAAGCGTTGAAAGTGTCGACAATCTTCCGCAGTTCCGCCTCCTCGAACTCGGTATACTTATCCCAATAGAGCACCTCTACGCGCCCTGTTCGCTTGGGAGGTATCACAATCGCCTCACTCCATACTACTACCGCAACGAGTAGCAGGACAAGCACAGGGAGAGTTAGGTTTTTCCAGTGAAAATCGGGCATGGTGTGTTTGTCTTCGGCTGTGGTGCTAAAACGTTTCAGGATTCGGCGCAGAGGCTAGATTTCCCTGCCTATAAGCACTTGACAATATGTCAAATCTGATATATACTAGAGTAAAATGAATAAAAGGAGAATTGAACTTGACAAAACCACTTGTTTGGGCGCAACCTTCCTTAAAAGAAACCATGCGATCACCTCCCATGTCGGCAGAAGCACGAAAAGAGACAGGGTTTTTGCTAAGGAAACTGCAAGAAGGACACAATATAGGATTTCCTCACTCTCGTCCGATGCGTAATATAGGAGGTGGATGTCATGAACTTCGGATTACTGACAGAGAACAACAGTGGCGACTAATCTATTATATTGGTGATGATGCAATTTATATTTTAGAGGCATTTAATAAAAAAGCACAAAAAACCCCATATAATATAATTGAAGTATGTAAAGATAGATTATCTAAAATAAATAAAGGATAGAGTAGTTTTCATCTGGTATAAATTTTATTTTGTGACATGAGGAGTATGTTATGAACCAAGAAAAACGTAAGCGATTAGAAGCAGAGGGTTTTGAGTTTGGGACAGTTGCTGAATTTCTGGGCTTGTCTGAAGAAGAGAGCGAGATGATAGAACTTCGCCTAACACTAGCAACTCAGCTGAGGCAACAGAGATTAGCACATAACCTCTCACAAGTTGCTTTGGCAAAACGACTAGGTTCTAGTCAATCACGTATTGCCAAAATGGAAGCGGCAGATGCAAGTGTCTCTATAGACCTGCTCTGCCGTGCCTATTTCGCATTGGGCATAAAGCATACAGAGTTGGGTTGCCTCATTGCATCACAAACAGATAGTTAGCGCATAGCCAATGAACATATATTTGACACGGATTGATTCTTACCGTTCAAAACTATCACACCTCAAAAAAGGAGGAGGTCGAAGGTGTCCTCATTACGACTCGTATTTGCCGTAAGTAGCGCAGTATTTGTGCTATTCGCAGGGTGTAGCAACAACCCACCTACCAGTTCCACAAGTACACCCGCCGAGAAGGGCGGAACTGGCTCTACAGCGACGAAAAAGTATCAGATAGCGGGAGTAGGTTTTCAAACCGACCAGTTTTTCCGTTTGGCAGAGATGGGTATGAAAAGCCAAGCGCAGAAAAGCGATGTCGAACTCTCTGCTGGAAACAGCGGTGGGGCATTGGATAAAGAGATGGCTCTCATAGATACCTACACCACCAAAAAGGTCGATGCCATTGTCATTGCGCCCATCAACCCCAAAGCCTCCAACGCCGCTCTGGAACGCGCTCACAAAAGCGGTATCAAGGTGATAACCTTCGATAGCACCGTAGAGGGTGACTTTCCCGTCTCCAACATCAAAAGCGACCTGATTGCGTTGGGGCGTAGCACAGGGCAAGAGGCGGTAAAGTACATCCAAGAGAAGATGGGAGGCAAGGCAAAGGTCGCCATCATCTCCTACCTCTCACTACTACCCGAACCCGCAAGTCAGCGCAACAAAGGCTTTGAAGACGAGATACGCAAACTTCCCGGTGTAGAGGTGGTGGCACGTCAGGATGCTTGGCTTGCAGAGAAAGCCGTGAGCGTGGTCGATGCTATTCTCACCGCGCACCCCGACGTGAACCTTATCTGGGCGGCAAACGAGGGGGGAACCGTAGGGGCTGTTACTGCTGTAAAGAACGCGGGTAAAGCAGGGAAAATCGTCGTATTTGGAACCGACATTAGCGAGCAGATGGCGGGCTTCCTACTCGCCGACGACAATATTCTGCAAGCCGTAACAGGACAAAAGCCCTTCGATATTGGCAGTATGGCAATCGAGACCGCCGTCAAAGTCCTCAAAGGGGAGAAGGTAAAGAAACAGGTGGCTCTGCCCGGAATGCTCTTTAGCCGAAGAGATGCGGAAGCGGTACGCAAGCACAAAGACTACCTGCACGGGCTGAACTAATGGCAGGGGCAGAACCGACCAAAACAGGGCTACGGCGACTGGCACGAATGGAGATTATTCTCCTAATACTCTGCCTCTATCTCGCTTGGAAGGCTCCAAACTTTCTCACCGTAAACAACCTCCTCACGGTTCTGCGCTCTATCTCTATGCAGGGGCTAATCGCCTTCGGAATGACGCTCGTGATTATCATTGGCGAGATAGACCTCAGTGTAGGGGCAACTGCCTCCTTTGCAGGGTGTCTTATCGCCTACCTCACACAGCGCGGTTTGCCTCTTCCACTCGGCGGTGCATTGACCTTGGGCATGGGGTGGCTACTAGGGGCGTTTACGGCAGGGATGCGCTCTCTCTACCAAGTTCCCTCATTCATCACGACTCTCGCCCTACTTACCGGCTTAAAGGGCGCGGCACTTACCCTCACAGGGGGATTCTCCATAACCTCATTTCCAAGTTGGTACGCCTATCTGGGAAGTGGCTACCTATGGGGTATCCCGTTTCCTTCGGTGGTTCTCTTTTTGGCGTTTGTTGGCTTTGAGATAGTTAGTACTCGCACCCGTTTCGGGAGGGCGGTATATGCGGCAGGAGGCAACCCCGAAGCGGCTCGATTGGCGGGGATAGATGTGGCACGGGTTCGCTTGCACTGCCTTGCCATAACGGGGCTTTTGGCGGCGGCGGGGGGAATCATGCTCTCGTCCAAAATAAACTCCGGTACGCCCGATGCCGCGTTGGGATGGGAACTCGATATTATCGCCGCAGTGATTATCGGCGGAACCCGACT